>NZ_JBPQTV010000378.1:0-5648 GCF_051386515.1 Streptomyces sp. URMC 123
CCCCTACTGTTCTGTCTCCCTCCGTCAGGAGGCCCACCGTGTTTCCCTTCACGGGCGGGTGGGTGGGCGCAAAACCCGGCGCCGAAGGCGCCGCAGGCGGGCTTGTGACCCCCACCGTGTTTCCCTTCAGGGTGGGTGGGCGGGCGAAAAACCCGGCGCCGGAGGCGCCGTGAAGGGCTTGTGGCGCCCGCCGCGTCTCCGCTCACCGCACGCGTGGGCCCGGCCACTACGGGGAAGCCCGGACGTGGCGCAGGTCCGCGGCCGGCCGCGGCCGGGCGTCGGTCCGGACCGGAGGTCAACAGTGTCCTAAGCGCGCGTCACTCGGTTAGATGAGCGTGGACACCAGAAGACCCCGCCCTCCGGGGGGCCGCTCGCCGGGATTCGACGAAGAACCCGTGCTGAGCACGGTGAAGGTGCCGTCCGACCCGGCACAGGTCATCGTCAACCACGCCAGTTTCCGAGTCCAGCTCGCCTCTCCCGTCGTCCGCAAGGCCGGCGCGAACGACGAGACCGCGCGCCTGTCCGCGGTCCGCGCCGGCCCCTCCGCCGCCGCCGGAACCAAGCGCCGTACCCCCGTCGTGTGGAGCGGCCGCACCGAGCCCGGCAACGCCGCGGCGAGCCAGCTGTTCCAGGCCGTGCGCAAGGCGGAGGCGGCCGGTGCCCCGCCGCTCGGCGCGGGCGGGGACGCGGGCGCCACCCAGGTCCTGCCGCGCATCGGCGTGGACGACGGCCCGCCCACCGTGATCGGCCCGCGCACCAGCCCGCAGGGCCCGCCCGTGGGTCCGCTGCTGAAGGGCGTGCGCCCGGCCCGGGGCGCGTACGACGACGACCCGCCGTACGGGCCCGGGGACGACGACGGGCCCGCCGAGGAGTCCGCCGAGGCGGCCCGCCAGCGGCAGAACGCGGACGCGGTGCGCCACGCGTACTACCCCGGCCGCCGGATGAACCTCGGCGTCGTGCTGCTGCCGCTGCGGATCTTCCTCGGTTTCATCTCCATCTACGCCGGCATGGGCAAGCTCTGCGACCCCGTCTACTTCGACGGTGGCGAGCGGGGCTCGATGGTGACCTGGCTCCACTCCCTGCACCCGTGGGCGGTCGCCTCGCCGCTGCGCGACTTCGCGCTGGCGCACCCGGTCGGCTCCGGGCTGACGGTGGCGTTCCTCCAGGTGCTGGTCGGCGTCCTGACGATCTTCGGCCTGTGGCAGCGGCTCGCCGCCTCCGTGGGCGCGCTGCTGTCGGCGGCGCTGATCGTCACGGTCAGCTGGCGGACGGTGCCGGTGTACGACGCGCCGGACATCATCTACCTGGCGGCCTGGAGCCCGCTGGTCATCGCGGGCGCGCCGGTCTACTCCGTGGACGGCCGGCTCGCGAGCGAGGCGTGGCGGCGGCTGGGCCCGCGGGTGCCGATCTGGGACCTGCGGCGGCGGGTGCTGCGGCGCGGGGCCGTCATGGTGGCCGTCGTGGGCGGGCTGACGCTGCTCGCCGGCTCGGTGCTCGGCGGCGCGGTGCGGTCGTCCGAGGTGACGACGGTGCCGGGGCCGAGCGAGCCGCCGCGCAACCATCTGCCCGGGTCGCCGCTGCCGCAGCGGCCGGGCACCGAGCGGTCGTCCGTGCCGTCGGCCTCGGCCGGCGCCGGGTCGCCGGAGGCGAGCCGGTCGGCCAGCCCGTCGGCCACCACCCGGCCGACGGCGCGGCCGGGCGCGGTGCGCGAGACGACCTCCGTCGGCAGTGCGGGCGAGCGGTCGGCGACGCGGCCCGGGGGCGCGGTGCGCACGCCCCCCCGGCGGCAGCCGGTCGCCCCGCCGCCGCCCAGCCGGACGGCCGGGCCGACCTCCACGGGCGGCTCCGGCGGCTCCTCGGCCACGTCGGGCGGCTCCGGCGGGACCACCGGCGGTTCGGCTTCCACGGGCGGCGGCTCCGGCGGTTCCGGCGGCTCCTCCACCTCGGGGGGCGCGCTCGGCGGCCTCCTGGGCTGACACCGCGTACGGCGCAGGGCCCGACCCCTCCGGGGGCCGGGCCCTTCGTCATGCCGGGTGGGCGGCACGAGCAGCCCGCCGTCGTACGGGGCTAGCGCTCCGCGGCCAGTTCGCGGGCCGCCTCCGCGAGGTCCTTCGCCGTGTCGATGGCGCGCCAGTACGCCCCGTGCGGCAGCGGGAACCCCGCGAGCCGCCGCTCGCGCGCCAGCCGGGGGAACGTCGTCCGCTCGTGGTCGCCCCGCGCCGGCAGCAGCTCGGTGAACGCCGGCGAGAACACGTAGACGCCCGCGTTGATGAGGTACGGGGACGGCGGGGCCTCGATGAAGTCGAGGACGTGGCCGAACTCGTCCGTCTCGACGGCGCCCCAGGGGATGCGCGGCCGGGCCAGCGCCAGGGTCGCCGTCGCGTCGCGCTCCTCGTGGAACGCGGCCATCTCGCGCAGCGAGAAGCGGGTCCAGATGTCGCCGTTGGTGGCGTACCAGGGCCGGTCGGGGCGGGGCAGGGACGCGGCGGCGTGCCGCAGCCCGCCGCCGCGCCCGAGCGGCTCGGTCTCCACGACGGTGGTGACCCGCAGCGGGAGCCGGTCGGCCTCGGCGGCGAGCCAGTCCTGGAGCACCTCGGCGAGGTGCCCGCAGGAGACGACCGCGTCGGTGACGCCCTCGGCGGCGAGCCAGGCGAGCTGGTGGCCGATGATCGGGGTCCCGGTGCCGGGGATCTCGACCATGGGCTTGGGCCGGTCGTCGGTGTACGGACGAAGCCGTGACCCGTGGCCGCCGGCCAGGATCACGGCTTGAGTGGGGAAGGAGCGGGGGTCGTACGACCGCGCGCCGGGGTCACCTGTCATGGGGGCACGCTAGTGCGCGAGCGCGGCGGCGGCGCGCCGGGCGCCCCCGCCCGGGCTCGGCCGCCGCCGTGCGCGGGGCGCTCAGTTGGCCGCCTGGGCCACGCCGGAGGCGAACGACGTGTCGCAGACCGGCCGCGAGTGGGCCTGGGCCCGGTGCGCGGCGCCCTGGTACTTGGCGACGGCGGCCCGTCCCAGCGCCCGGGCGATGGACGCGCAGTGCCGGGCGAGCGACGGCCGCCGGTTCATCTCCTCCTGGAGATGGGTGAGCGCCACGCCCGGGTCCTTCTCCTGGAGCTCGGCCAGGAGCCGGTCGCGGAGCACGTCCTGCGGGGCGCGGGAACCGGACTGGGTGGAGGCGTTGTCCGAGGACGCGGTGAGCACCTGCGCGTTCGTGTTCGTCGCCCAGGGCACGCGGGTGACCGCGAGCGTCCCGGACAGGACGAGGACAACGGGAAGGACGAGAGCGAGAGTTCTGCCGATCCGGCGGGCTGCTTGGTTCACGGGGGGATCGTAGCGAGGGGTGATGATTTGGCGACATTTAGTCACCCTCTTGGGTGACGCATGGCCGAGCCGTTCGCTGCACCGTGTTGACGTCCTGGGGTGAAAAGCCCGGACTATGCGGTTATTTGTCGACAACGCGCGACAGCGCCGCCCGTTCGCTTGCTCCGAACGGGCGGCGCCGTGTCGTGGACGCCGTGGGTGGGCGCCGCGTCAGTCGCTGAGGCGCTCGCCCGAGGAGGTGGAGAAGACGTGCGTCTCGCCCGCCTGGGGGACCACGTGCAGCACGGAGCCCTTCTCCGGCACCCGCCGCCCGTGCACCCGCACCACGAGGTCCTTGCGCTCGCCGCCGACCTCGGCCGTGCCGTACACATAGCCGTCGGCGCCGAGCTCCTCGACGACGTTGACCGTGACGGCGAGGCCGGCCGGGGCGCCCGCGGTCTCCTTGGAGAGCGCGGCGGCGGTGGCGCCGTTCTGCTCGACGACGTCGAAGTGCTCCGGGCGCACGCCGACGGTGACCGTGCGGTCGCCCTTGTCGGCCGCCGCGGTGAGCGCCTCGCGGGGCACCGGGACGACGCTGTTGCCGAACTTCACGCCGCCGTCGGTGATCGGGACCTCGACGAGGTTCATGGCGGGCGAGCCGATGAACCCGGCCACGAAGAGGTTCGCCGGCCGGTCGTACATGTTGCGCGGCGAGTCGATCTGCTGGAGCAGGCCGTCCTTGAGCACGGCCACCCGGTCGCCCATGGTCATGGCCTCGACCTGGTCGTGGGTGACGTAGACGGTGGTGATGCCCAGGCGGCGCTGGAGGCCGGCGATCTGGGTGCGGGTCTGCACCCGGAGCTTGGCGTCGAGGTTCGACAGCGGCTCGTCCATCAGGAAGACCTGCGGCTCCCGGACGATCGCGCGGCCCATCGCGACGCGCTGGCGCTGACCGCCGGAGAGCGCCTTGGGCTTGCGGTCGAGGTACTCCGTGAGGTCCAGGATCTTCGCCGCGTCCTGGACCTTCTGCCGGATCTCCGCCTTGCTGACGCCGGCGATCTTGAGCGCGAAGCCCATGTTGTCGGCGACGGACATATGGGGGTAGAGCGCGTAGTTCTGGAACACCATGGCGATGTCCCGGTCCTTGGGCGGCAGGTGGGTGACGTCGCGGTCGCCGATGCGGATCGCGCCGCCGTCGACGTCCTCCAGCCCGGCGAGCATCCGCAGCGAGGTGGACTTGCCGCAGCCGGACGGGCCGACCAGGACGAGGAACTCGCCGTCCTCGATCTGAATGTCCAGCTTGTCGACGGCGGGCTTGTCGGACCCGGGGTAGATCCGGGTCGCTTGGTCGTACGTGACCGTGGCCATGGTGAGGGGTCCCTTCACCGGCAGGAACGTGCCGGACGATCCGAGTAAAGGTGGGGCCCACCGGCAGGTGGGCTGCGGCGACGGTACCCGGAGCGTGCGGTTTTGTCAGTAGTTCCCGCCGGTCAGGAGGCTTTTCCCACGCCGCGCCGAACGGCCGCGTACGCCGCCGCGGGCACGCGCCGCTACGACCGGATCAGCTCCAGCAGCCGGAACTCCACGTCCCCGTCGTCCAGGGCGACCGTCGTCGCGCAGACCTGCTCGATGCCGAACCCGGCCTCCGCCGCCAGGTCCCGCAGCAGCCGCTCGTTGCCGCGACTGTTGAAGCCGAGGAACGCCCGGCCGCCCTCCGCGAGCCGGGCCGGCGTCCCGGCGAAGAACGCCCGGTGGGCGGCGTAGTCGCGGTCCAGCGTCGCCAGTTCCATGTAGTGGGTGTAGGTGAAGTCCGCCGGGACCTCGATGGCGTTGGAGTTCCAGTAGACGAGGTCGAAGCGCTCGTCCGGGCCCACGGCCTCGTACATGTCGCTGTGCACGACCGTGACCCGGTCGGCCACCTCGTGCCGTACGGCGTTGAGCCGGGCGTTCTCGACCGCGCTCGGCATGATGTCGGCGGCCAGCACGCGCCGGCAGCCGCGCAGGGCGCCGAGGACGGCGGTCACCCCGCTGCCGCACCCCATCTCCAGGAACGAGCCGCCCTCGGGGTAGGGCAGCCACTCGGAGTAGAGGGCCGCGTCGGGGGAGTGGAAGGGCGCGAAGACCTCGGGCAGCAGATCCCAGCGGTGTCCCAGCAGGTCGAACTCCACGGGCTCGGTGCGGGCCCCGGCGGCCTTGAGCGCCTCGGATATGCCGGGCCCGTCGTCGGGGCGGCCGGAGTGACGGATCTCGGTGGTCATGGCACGGCCTTTCTCGCGTCAGGACGGAAAACCGCCGCGTACGGGAGTTCCGTACGGGGCGCTGTCGTACGGGAGGGGGAGGGGGCCGCC
>NZ_JBPQTV010000379.1:0-5593 GCF_051386515.1 Streptomyces sp. URMC 123
GCCGGACCAGCGCGGCGAAGTCCCGCATCGCCTCGGGCCGCTCCGTGGAGCGCCGCACGACGATCAGGAGCCGCCCCGATGGACCTCAGCACCCACACCCTCCTCCTCGTCTTCCCCTTCTTCCTCCTCCTCTGCTTCCTGCTCTACTGGGCCGGCGCCCGCCACGCGTATCTGCGCCGCCCGGGCCCCGAGGCGGGCGACCCCACCGCCTTCGACTGGCACGTCTTCGTGCCGTGCCGGGACGAGGAGGCCGTCGTCGGCACCACCATCACCCGGCTGCGGACCGACTTCCCCGGCGCGCACGTCTGGGTGGTCGACGACGACAGCGACGACCGCACCGGCGAGATCACGGCCGAGTTCGCCGCCCGCGACCCGTACGTGCATCTGGTCCCGCGCCGCCGCCCCGCCGCCCGCGTCGGCAAGGGCGCGGCCCTCAACGCCGCCTATGACGCGCTGAACGCCTTCCTCCCGGCGGACGCCGACCGCGAGCGGGTGATCGTGGTGGTCGCGGACGCCGACGGCCATCTCGCGCCGCACGCGCTCCATCGGGTCAGCGGCCCGTCGGGCTTCGCCGACCCCGAGGTCGGCGGGGTGCAGATCACCGTGCGGATGCGCAACGTGGACGACCGCGAGCCACTGGCCGGCCGCGGCCGGGCCGCCAACGCCTTCGCCCGGCTGCTGATCCGCGTCCAGGACATGGAGTTCTCCGTCTCCTGCGCCGGCATGCAGCTGCTGCGCGGCCGCACCGGCTCCGTGGGCCTGGGCGGCAACGGCCAGTTCACCCGGCTGTCGGCGCTGGACCGGATCGCCGCCGCCGAGCGCCGCCCGTGGCAGCGCGACGCGCTGCTGGAGGACTACGAGCTGGGCCTGCACATGATCCTGTCCGGCTACCGGATCGCCCACATCGACGCCACCTGGGTCTCCCAGGAGGCCCTGCCGCACGCCCGCCGCCATCTGACGCAGCGCACCCGCTGGGCTCAGGGCAACCTCCAGTGCGTGCGCTACGCCCCCCGCATCGTGTCCTCGCGGCACTACGGCGGCAAGGGCGTGCTGGAGACCCTCTACACCTTCTTCCAGCCGCTGGCGCACCTGGCCACGCTGGCCCTGACCGGCGCCCTGTTCGCGCTGCTGGGCCTGGAGATCGCGGTCTCGGGCACCGAGGCCGCGCTCGCCCCCTGGGCCGACCTCTGGCCGCTGGCCCTGGCGCTGTCCCTGGCGTCCGTCGTGCCGTTCGTGCTGTGGGGCCCGGTCTACCGGCGGGAGTACGCGCCGGAGCGCTCGCTGCTGACGTCCCTGCTGTGGGGCGTGGCGCTGTGGCTGTACGCGTACCACCTGTTCGTGGTCTCCGCGCGGGCGTTCGTCCGTACGGTCATCGGCCGGGACGGCTGGGCGAAGACGCGCCGCAACGCGGAGCCGCTGGGCGAGGGGCCGGCCGTGTGTGTCGACCTCGGGCCGTCAGCCCTTCGGCAGCGCCGCGAGCTGCGCGGAGATCCGCTCGATGTCGGCCTCCGCGGCCGCCAGCCGGGTGCGGATCTTCTCCTTGACCGGCTCCGGCGCCTTGGCGAGGAACGCCTCGTTGCCGAGCTTCGCCGTGGCCTGCGCCTTCTCCTTCTCCGCGGCGGCCAGGTCCTTGGTCAGCCGCTTCCGCTCCGCCGCGACGTCGATCGCGCCGGAGAGGTCGAGGGCGACCGTCGCCCCGGCCACCGGCAGGGTGGCGGTGGCGGTGAAGCCCTCGCCCTCCGGCTGGAGGCGCAGCAGCTGGCGGATGGCGTCCTCGTGGCCGGCCAGCGCCGTGCCGCCGAGGTCGAGCCGGGCCGGGACCTTCTGGCCGGGCTGGAGGCCCTGGTCGGCGCGGAACCGGCGGACCTCGGTGACGACCTGCTGGACGGTGGCGATCTCCGCCTCCGCCGCCGCGTCCCGGAAGCCGCTGTCGCTCGGCCACTCGGCGATGACCAGGGACTCCCGGCCGGTGAGCGTGGTCCACAGCGTCTCGGTGACGAACGGCGTCACCGGGTGGAGCAGCCGCAGGGTGACGTCCAGGACCTCGCCGAGGACGCGCCGCGAGGCGTCGGCCGCGGGGCCGCCCTTGGCGAACGTGGTCTTGGACAGCTCGACGTACCAGTCGAACACCTCGTCCCACGCGAAGTGGAACAGGGTGTCGGAGAGCTTCGCGAACTGGTAGTCGTCGTAGTACGCGTCCACCTCGGCGACGACGCTGTTCAGCCGGGAGAGAATCCACCGGTCCTCGGGCCGCAGCTCGGCCGGGTCCGGCAGCTCGCCCTCGACGGTCGCGCCGTTCATCAGCGCGAAGCGGGTGGCGTTCCAGATCTTGTTGGCGAAGTTGCGGGACGCCTGGACCCAGTCCTCGCCGATCGGCACGTCCACGCCGGGGTTGGCGCCGCGGGCCAGCGTGAAGCGGACCGCGTCGGAGCCGTAGGTGTCCATCCAGTCCAGCGGGTTGACCGCGTTGCCGAAGGACTTCGACATCTTCTTGCCGAACTGGTCGCGGACCATGCCGTGCAGGGCGATGGTCTTGAACGGCGGGGTGCCGTCCATCGCGTACAGGCCGAACATCATCATCCGGACGACCCAGAAGAACAGGATGTCGTAGCCGGTGACCAGGACGGAGTTCGGATAGAACTTCTCCAGGCTCTCCGTCCGCTCCGGCCAGCCGAGCGTGGAGAACGGCCACAGGCCGGAGGAGAACCAGGTGTCCAGGACGTCCGTCTCCTGGTACCAGCCCTCGCCGCTCGGCGGCTCCTCGTCCGGGCCGACGCACACCATCTGGCCCTCGGGGCCGTACCAGACGGGGATGCGGTGGCCCCACCACAGCTGGCGCGAGATGCACCAGTCGTGCAGGTTGTCCACCCAGTCGAAGTAGCGCTTCGACATCTCCTCGGGGTGGATCTTCACCTTGCCGTCGCGGACGGCGTCGGCGGCGGCCTTCGCCAGCGGGGCGGTCCGCACCCACCACTGCATGGACAGCCGCGGCTCGATGGTGGTCTTGCAGCGCGAGCAGTGGCCCACCGAGTGGACGTACGGGCGCTTCTCGGCGACGATCCGGCCCTCGGCGCGCAGCGCGCCGACGATGGCGCTGCGCGCCTCCAGCCGGTCCAGGCCCTGGAACGGGCCGTGCGCGGTGATGACCGCGTGCTCGTCCATGACGGTGAGGTTCGGCAGGCCGTGGCGCTGGCCGATCTCGAAGTCGTTGGGGTCGTGCGCGGGGGTCACCTTGACCGCGCCGGTGCCGAACTCGGGGTCGACGTGCTCGTCGGCGACGACCGGGATGCGGCGGCCGGTCAGCGGCAGCTCGATCTCCCGGCCGACGAGGTGGCGGTAGCGCTCGTCCTCGGGGTGGACGGCGACGGCCGTGTCACCGAGCATCGTCTCGGCGCGCGTCGTCGCGACGACGATCGAGTCCTCGCCGTCGCCGTAGCGGATGGAGACCAGCTCGCCGTCGTCGTCCTGGTACTCCACCTCGATGTCCGAGATGGCCGTCAGACAGCGCGGGCACCAGTTGATGATGCGCTCGGCGCGGTAGATCAGCTCGTCGTCGTAGAGCTTCTTGAAGATGGTCTGGACGGCCTGGGACAGGCCCTCGTCCATGGTGAAGCGCTCGCGGGACCAGGCGACGCCGTCCCCGAGGCGCCGCATCTGGCCGGAGATCCGGCCGCCGGACTCGGCCTTCCACTGCCAGACCCGCTCCACGAACTCCTCGCGGCCCAGGTCGTGGCGGGACTTGCCCTCCTTGGCGAGCTCGCGCTCGACGACGTTCTGGGTGGCGATGCCGGCGTGGTCCATGCCGGGCTGCCACAGCGTCTCGAAGCCCTGCATCCGCTTGCGCCGGGTGAGGGCGTCGATCAGCGTGTGCTCGAAGGCGTGGCCCAGGTGCAGGGAGCCGGTGACGTTCGGCGGCGGGATGACGATGGTGTACGCGGGCTTGTCGCTCTTGGCGTCCGCCTCGAAGTAACCGCGCTCTACCCAGCGCTCGTACAACGGTCCTTCTACCTCGGCCGGTGCGTACTGGGTCGGCAGGCTGTCGGGCGCGTTGTGGGCCCCGTCGAGGGGGCGCGGGTTCGTGTCGGTCACGACGGCCAGTGTACGGGCGGGGCCGGGGCGGTCACGAACCGATGGCCTGCGGCCGGCGGGGACGGCGATGGGGACGGCGATATGGCGGAACGGGGCCCGCGGGCGGGCGCGGACCGGCAGGATCGGTCGGGTGATCCGACGGGGGCCGGCCGCGGGGCCGGCCCCCGCGAGCCAGGCGCCGACCGGAGGGACCCGGATGAGCCAGAGCGACCCCCAGCCTTCGACACCGCCCGCCGCGGCCCGCGGCCGGGGCCGGCCGCTCCTCGTCGCCGCGGCGTGCGCGCTGGGCGCGGCGGGGGCGGTGTTCGCCCTGCTGGCGGCCGGCGACGACGCGGGGGTCGAACTGGTCACCCCGCCCACGCTGGCGGGCGGCGCGTACCGGCTGGAGAAGGACACGGAAGCGCTGCGGCGGGAGGGCACCAGCGTCCAGGCGGGCATGCCGAAGGGCACGACCTCGGTGCTGGCCCGCTACCGCCACGCCCACGACGCGTCCGCGACGCTGGCGTTCTCGGGGGCGTACGGGGCGCTCGGCAGCCCGGAGGCCGTCGAGCGCGACATGTACCGGGCGTACGAGACGGGTGCGGGCGCGTCGATCGCCCGCGAGCGCCGCGAGTTCCGCCCGCACGGTCCGGCGGGCCCGTCCGTCACCTGCGAGGTGGTCCGCCTCTCGGCCCACCGCCCGCTGTACGTCCCGGTCTGCACGTGGGCGGAACGCGCCGACGCGGCGATGGTGCTGGAGCTGAACCCCCGTCACACGACCCCCCAAGCGGTGAACGTCCCGGCATTCGCCACCCTGGCCGCAACCCTCCACCAGGAAACGCGCCTCCCCCGCTAGGGGGGCGAGAGCCCCCGTCACTCCGCCCAGCGGGCAGCCCCGCACGATGAGCCACCACCGGGCTGCGCCCGGAAGCCGGGGGCCGAGCCGGCGCAGGCCCCGAGAGGCGCGCCGACCAAACGGCTTCGGGCCGCGCAGCGGCCGGAGGACCGCCCAGCCCGGCCCGGCGGCCAAAACCCCACCGCCCAGGCCGCCATGAGCCGCGCAGCCGGCACCGGCGGGACCGCAAAGCGGCGCCGGCCGAGCCGGCGTGTGCCGCGGCGCGGGCAGCAGCGGAACCCGCGGAGGCGGCGCCGACCGAGCCGGCCCGCGGCCGGGCGCGCGCCAGAACCGGGCAGGCCCACGCAACGCCCGGCGGAAGGCTCGGCAACCGTGAGATCAGCCGAGCCCGCATAAGCCGCGCAGCCGGCACGGCCGCTGGGCGGCCAGCGGCGGCGGCGAAGCCGGGGCCCCGGGCCGCATGGCCCCGGACCGGGTCGGGCCGCGCGAGGACTGGACAGCGCCGCTTGGGCCGCGGAGCGGGCCGGCGGACAGCGGACCGGACAGCGCGAGGACCGGACAGCGCCGCATGGCCCGCGCAGCGGGCCGGCGGCCGGGGGCCGGGGTTGCGAACCCGCTTGGGCCGCGCAGCGGGCCGGCGGCGGGGGGGGGGGGGGGGGGGGGGGGGGG
>NZ_JBPQTV010000380.1:0-5584 GCF_051386515.1 Streptomyces sp. URMC 123
GTGCGCCGCCGAGGAGGTACCCCGGTGCGGCACCGACCCCCGCACGGACAGAGCGCACGACCGCAACCCCACACCCCCGCCCCGAAGGGGCGGAAAAGACCCCCGGCCTACGGCGCGACCCTCTTCTCCCGCCCCGAAGGGGCGGGGTCTTTTCCCCGGCCTCCGGCCGGGGTGGAAGTGGTGATCCGCCCCGAAGGGGCGGGAAAAACCCCCGGCCTACGGCCGGGAAACGCGGCGACGTTCACGTCACGGACAACCCACAACGTGGACGTCGCGCGAACCCGCCCGGAGGGCGGACCTCATCCCGTGGGCGTACATGACTTGATCCCCTCGGCTGACGCACACCCACAAACGTTTTGGTGCGATAGGTAGCACCATCGCAAACCTAATCGGGTGAGAATGGCGGCGAGGGGTGGACGAGCGCGTGGACGAGCGCGTGGACGAGTGCGTGGACGAGTGCGTGCGTGACGCTGACAACCGCCGCCGACCATGGAGGTAGGGCAACATGGCACGAATCCAACCGGCCGGGACCACTGACGAGGCGCAAGACCTGGCGGCAGGGCGCCGCAAGGCCGTCCGCTACGTCGTACCCGTCGCCGTCGCGGGGGTCGCGGCCGCGACCATCGGGCTCGTCCCGGCCATCGCCAGCACCGGGGACCCGGACCTGCCGAAGATCACCGCGGAGGAGCTGCTGACGAAGGTCGCAAAGTCGGACGTCCAGCAGCTCTCCGGCACGGTGAAGGTCACCACCGACCTGGGCCTGCCCGCCCTGCCCACCGGCGGCGGCGCCGGTGGACCGTTCGGCGGCGGCGCCGCGCCCAAGCTGGGCACGCCTGGCGGCGGCGAGAGCGGCGAGGGCGAGAGCTCCCCCGCCGCCCCGCAGGCGAAGCTGATGGAACTGGCCGCCGGCACCCACACCCTGCGCGTCGCCGCCGACGGCCCCGACAAGCAGCGGATCTCGATCATCGACAAGGCCGCCGAGTACAGCCTCATCCACAACGGCGACCAGCTCTGGGCGTACGACTCGGGCACCAACTCCGTGTACCACTCCACCACCGCCGGTGCCGGCAGAGGCGAGGACGCCGAGTCGCACGGCCTGGAGAACGCCTCGCCGCAGGAGCTGGCCAAGCGGGCTCTCGACGCGGTCGACGAGACGACCTCCGTGAGCGTCGACGGCACGGCGAAGGTCGCCGGGCGCGACGCCTACCAGCTGCTGATCAGGCCGAAGCAGTCGGAGTCGACCATCGGCTCCATCCGCATCGCCGTGGACGCGGGCAGCGGCGTGCCGTTGAAGTTCACGCTGCAGCCCAAGGGCGGCGGCAAGGCGGCCGTCGACGCCGGCTTCAGCTCGGTGGACTTCGGCAAGCCGGACGCGAAGATGTTCGACTTCGCGCCGCCCAAGGGCGCGAAGGTCACGGAGGACAAGGCCGGCGCGCACCGCGACGCGGAGAGCAAGCGGGCGGCGAAGGAGGGCCGGGAGCTCGCCGAGCTGTCCGGCCTGAACGTGCTGGGCACGGGCTGGACCTCGGTCGCCCAGGTCAAGGAGGCCGACAAGGCGCTCGACGGGGCCAAGGGCGAGGGCGCCAAGGGCGGCGGCGCCCACGGCTCCCCCGGGAAGCGCGGCGACGCCGACACATTCCTCGACGGGATGTCCGAGCGGGTCACCGGCTCCTTCGGCTCGGGCCGGGTCTTCAGCACCCGCCTGGTCAACGCGCTGATGACGGACGACGGCGCGGTCTACGTCGGAGCCGTCGACAAGGCGGCCCTGATCAAGGCCGCGGAAGGAAAGAAGAAGTAGCGGCGACCCGGCCGGGGGGCCCCGGGCGTCCGACGGCGGCCACCGTGCCGAACCGTCGGGCCCCCCGGCGCCGCGGGGCACCCGCACGCTCCGGCGCCGCCCGGACACCCGGCCGCGCCGCGTACCGTGGCCGTGTCGCACCCGAGGGACGGGGAAGAACGATGGAGCGGTTGCCCACCCGGGCGGGGCCCGACACGCCGTACGAGGCGAGGCCCGACGAACAACAATGCGACGCGGAGTCCGGCGCGCGGTACGAGGCCGAGCCCGGCGAACCGTACGAGGCCACGCCCGTACCGCCCCCGCGCGGCGACGCCACCCCGCGCGGCGACGACACCTCGCGCGGCGACGCCACCACCCCGCACGCCGTCATCGCCACCCGCGGTCTGACCAAGCGTTACCGCGGCGGCCAGCTCGCCGTCGACCACCTCGACCTCACCGTCCCCAGCGGCAGCGTCTTCGGCTTTCTCGGCCCCAACGGCTCGGGCAAGACCACCACCATCCGCATGCTGATGGGTCTCATCGAGCCCACCGCCGGCAGCGTCCACGTCCTGGGGCGCCCCATGCCGCGCGCCGGCCGCCAGGTGCTGCCGCAGGTGGGCGCGCTGATCGAGGGCCCGGCGCTGTACGGGTTCCTGAGCGGCCGTGACAATCTGCTGCGGTTCGACGCGGCCGATCCCACCGCCGACCCCCGTACCCGCCGGGCCCGGGTCGGGGCGGCGCTGGAGCGGGTGGGCCTGGCGGCGGCCGGCGGCAAGAAGGCCCGCGCCTACTCGCTCGGCATGAAGCAACGCCTGGGCCTGGCCGCCGCCCTGCTCCAGCCGCGCCGGCTGCTGGTGCTGGACGAGCCGACCAACGGGCTCGACCCGCAGGGCATGCGGGAGATCCGTACGCTCGTCCGCGAGCTCGCCGCCGACGGCACCACCGTCTTCCTCTCCTCCCACCTCCTCGACGAGATCGAGCAGGTGTGCACGCACGCGGCCGTGATGGCCCAGGGCCGGCTGATCGTCCAGGGGCCGGTCGAGGAGCTGGCGGCCGGGACCCGCGGCCGGCTGGTCGTCACCACGCCGGACACCGGGGACGCCGCCCGCGTCCTCGCGGAGCACGGGGTGACCGGCCTCGCCGTGGGGGAGGGGCGGGTGACGGGCGAGCTGCCCGTGGGCTCCGGTCCCGGGCCCGAGCCGGACCTCGCCGATCTCAACGCCGCCCTGGTCCGGGGCGGCGTACGCGTCCGGGGCTTCGGTGTCGAGCGCGGCACACTGGAGGACGCGTTCGTCGCGCTGACCGGGGAGGGATTCGATGTCACGGGCTGAGGCGGGCGGCGGCACACGGGCCGAGGTGTCGACCGGCGCACCGGCCACGTCGCCCGCGCGGGCCCCGAGCCCCCTGTGGACCCTCGCCCTTTTCCGCAGCGAACTCACCACCACCTTCCGCCGCTGGCGCACCCTCGCGCTGCTCGCCGTGCTCGCGGCCGTACCCGTGCTGGTGGGGATCGCGGTGCGGATCGAGACCGGCGACGGCGGCTCGGCGGGTGGCGGCGGGGGAGAGGCCGGCGGCGGCCCCGTCTTCATGAGCCAGGTCACCAACAACGGCCTCTTCCTGGTCTTCACCTCGCTCGCCGCGACCCTGCCCGTCTTCCTGCCGATGGCCGTCGGGGTGGTCGCCGGCGACGCCATCGCGGGCGAGGCGAGCTCCGGCACGCTCCGCTATCTCCTGGTGGCGCCCGCCGGCCGCACCCGGCTGCTGCTCGCCAAGTACGCCGCCACCCTGGTGTTCTGCCTGGTCGCGACGGTGGTCGTGGCGGGCTCCGCGCTGGCGGTGGGCGCGGCGCTGTTCCCGCTGGGCGAGGTGACCCTGCTCTCGGGGACGACCGTGTCGCTCGGCGAGGGCGTCGTACGGGCGCTGGCGATCGCCGCCGTCGTCGCCGCCTCGCTCATCGGGGTCGCGGCGCTGGGGCTGTTCGTCTCGACGCTCACCAACAGCGGCATCGCGGCCATGGCGACCACGGTGGGGCTGGTGATCACCGTGCAGATCCTGGACACGATCCCGCAGCTGCACGCGATCCACCCGTATCTCTTCCCGCACTACTGGCTGAGCTTCGCCGATCTGCTCCGCGACCCCGTGTACTGGGACCAGCTGCTGAAGAACCTCGGCCTCCAGGGGCTGTACGCGGCCGTCCTCGGCTCGGCGGCCTGGGCGCGCTTCACGGGGCGGGACATCACGGTGTGAGGGCCGGGCACCGCGCCTTCTCGGCGGTGCCCGGCCCCGCGGGGCGACGACCCCCGGGCCCGGAATCCCGGGGGCCGGCCCGTCGCGTCGGAGCGTGCGCCGGGCTCAGGGCGTGAGCCGGGCTTCGGAACGCGAGCCGGGGTTCGCGAGCCGAGCTCAGAACGTGAGCTTGACGCTGTCGATGTAGCCCGTGTCCTGCGCCGCCACGTCCTGCGCCCGCAGCCGCCAGACGCCGTTGGCCGGCTCGCTGGACGCGTCGACCGCGAAGGTGGCGACGACGTTGTCGGCCGAGTCGTTCGAGCCGGAGTTCTTCAGCCGGTACGCGCTGCCGTCGGGGGCGAGGAGGTCGACCACGAGATCGCCCCGGTACGTGTGCTTGATGTCGACGCCGACCTTCAGCGCGGCCGGCGCGTTGCCGGTGCGCCCGCTCACCGTCACCGGGGAGGTGACGGCGGCACCGTTGTCGGGGATCGCCACATCGGCGGTGTTCTCGTAGCTCTCGCCGTCGGGCGGGGTGCTGCCGCCGCCGGACAGGGTCCATACGGCGTGGGCGACGGCGTCGCTGTTGCGGTCGAGCGCGGTGTCGTTGATGTTGGCGGTGGTGTCGCAGGAGGAGTGGTAGCAGCGGTCGAACGCCTGGCCCGCGGTGCCGCCCCACTTCTGGGCCTGGGCCGCGGTCTTGGTCCGGCCCGCCCCGGTGAACAGCCCGCCGACCCGGATGCCGACGTTCTTGAACGACGCGTGGTCGGAGCGGCCGTCGCCCTCGGTCTCGATCTCCGTGGGGACGCTCCTGGCGGCGAACCAGTCCTTGAAGACCTTCTCGATCTCCCGGTCGTCGTCGTAGACGAAGTAGCCGGGGTTCGGCGAGCCGACCATGTCGAAGTTGAGATACGCGTCGATCTTCCCGCGCTCGGCGGCGGGCAGGTTGTTCACGTAGTAGCGGGAGCCGACCAGGCCGATCTCCTCGGCGCCCCACCAGCCGAACCGCAGGTGCTTGGTGGGCTGGTAGTTCTCGCGGGCCACGGCGAGCGCGGTCTCCAGCACGGCGGCCGAGCCGGAGCCGTTGTCGTTGATGCCGGCCCCGGAGCTGACGGAGTCGGCGTGCGCCCCGGCCATCAGGACGTGGTTGGGGTCCCCGCCCGGCCGGTCGGCGATCAGGTTCCAGCCGGTGGCCCCGCCGGAGGTGAACTGCTGGAGGGTGGTGGTGTAGCCGGCGGCGTCGAGCTTGGCCTTGATGTAGTCCAGCGACGCGCGGTAGCCGGGGCGGCCGTGGGCGCGGTTGCCGCCGTTGGCGGAGGCGATGGACTGAAGCTGCGTCAGGTGCGCCTTGACGTTGGCGAGCGGGATGTCGGGCGCGGCGGCCGGGGCGGCTTGTGCGGCCGGGGCGGCGGCGGTCCGCGCGCCGGTGGCGGCCGGGGTGGCACCGGCGCCCGGAGCGGTGGAGACGATCAGCGCCGAGGCGGCGCCCGCGGCGACGGCGGCGCCGGCCGCCCGGCGTATCCAGGCTCTTCGCCCGCCGCGGCGGCGATCGGTGTGGGGGGTGGGTGAGGACATGTGGGG
>NZ_JBPQTV010000381.1:0-5568 GCF_051386515.1 Streptomyces sp. URMC 123
GCCTGGTGGTGGACGTCTCCCGGCTCGACTCCGTGGCCCTCGAGTCGCCGTCCGCCGCCGGGGCGCCCTCCACGGCCGCCGCGGCCACACAGTGCCGCAGATGCTCCTCCAGCAGCTGGAGGGCGAACGACTGGAGCGCCTTGGTGCCGGCCGACACCTGCGTGAGTATGTCGATGCAGTAGACGTCCTCGTCGACCATCCGCTGCAGCCCGCGGATCTGGCCCTCGATCCTGCGCAGCCGCTTGAGGTGCTGCTCCTTCTGCTTGCTGTAGCCGTGCGGGCCCGGCGGCGAGGAGGGCCCGTGCGAGGAGGGGCCGTGCGCGGTGGGGGCCTCGCCGGTCGCGGGCATGTCGGCCTCCGTGGTCGTCATCGCGTCCTCCCGTTTCCTGGTGAGCCGTGTCCTGGTGAGCCGCCGAAGGGAGTGTCCGACAGTGCCGCCCCGCGGAGAGGCGGCCTCGGGGCTGTCCTCCCGGTAACGGGGAACCCTGTTCCGCAGGGCGCCGAACGGCACGCCCGGCGCACCGTCGCATATACCCCTGGTGGGTATATGGTACCGAATGCGGCGGGCGGAGCCGGGGCCTGCTGCGGAGCACTGTGCCTGATGGGCGACACTGGGGGAATGCCCGTTAGCCGTGGCTGGAAGATGCGCCTAGCATCATCGAGACCGAATCCGCCGCACCCCGAGGAAACCACGTGCGATTTCGTCTGACCCCCAGGGAGACGAGCTTCTACGACATGTTCGCCGCGTCTGCGGACAACATCGTCACGGGCTCCAAGCTCCTGATGGAACTGCTCGGGGCCGACTCCTCCGCCCGGTCGGAGATCGCCGAGCGCATGCGGGCGGCGGAGCACGCCGGGGACGACGCGACGCACGCGATCTTCCACCAGCTGAACTCCTCCTTCATCACGCCGTTCGACCGCGAGGACATCTACTCCCTCGCCTCGTCGCTCGACGACATCATGGACTTCATGGAGGAGGCCGTCGACCTGGTCGTCCTCTACCAGATCGACGAGCTGCCCAAGGGCGTCGAGCAGCAGATCGAGGTCCTGGCCCGGGCCGCCGAGCTGACCGCCGAGGCCATGCCGCACCTGCGGACCATGGACAACCTCACGGAGTACTGGATCGAGGTCAACCGCCTGGAGAACCAGGCCGACCAGATTCACCGCAAGCTGCTCGCGCACCTGTTCAACGGCAAGTACGAGGCCATCGAGGTGCTCAAGCTCAAGCAGATCGTGGATGTGCTGGAGGAGGCGGCCGACGCCTTCGAGCACGTGGCCAACACCGTCGAGACCATCGCGGTCAAGGAGTCCTGACCTCCGGTGGACACCTTCGCGCTCATCGTGACCATCGGGGTCGCGCTCGGCTTCACCTATACCAACGGCTTCCACGACTCCGCGAACGCCATCGCGACCTCGGTCTCCACGCGGGCCCTGACCCCGCGCGCGGCCCTCGCGATGGCGGCGGTGATGAACCTCGCCGGTGCCTTCCTGGGCAGCGGGGTCGCCAAGACCGTCAGCAAGGGCCTGATCGCCACGCCCGAGGGCCAGAAGGGGATGGGAATCCTCTTCGCCGCCCTGGTCGGCGCGATCGCCTGGAACCTGATCACCTGGTACTTCGGGCTTCCGTCGTCCTCCTCGCACGCCCTGTTCGGCGGCATGGTGGGCGCGGCGCTCGCGGGCGGTACGACGGTGTACTGGTCGGGCGTGGTCGAGAAGATCGTGATCCCGATGTTCGTGTCCCCGTTCATCGGCCTGATCCTCGGCTATCTGGTGATGGTCGCGATCATGTGGATGTTCCGTAAGTCCAACCCGCACAAGGCCAAGCGCGGCTTCCGCATCGCCCAGACCGTCTCGGCGGCGGGCATGGCGCTCGGCCACGGTCTCCAGGACGCCCAGAAGACCATGGGCATCGTGGTGATGGCCCTGGTCATCGCCGATGTCGAGGACGCGGGCGACCCGATCCCCGTCTGGGTGAAGATCGCCTGTGCGCTGACGCTGTCGCTCGGTACGTACGCGGGTGGCTGGCGCATCATGCGGACCCTCGGCCGCCGGATCATCGAGCTGGACCCGCCCCAGGGCTTCGCCGCCGAGACCACGGCGGCCTCGGTGATGTACACCGCGTCCTTCATGTTCCACGCGCCGATCTCGACGACCCATGTCATCACCTCGGCGATCATGGGCGTGGGGGCCACCAAGCGCGTGAACGCGGTGCGCTGGGGCGTGGCGAAGAACATCGTCGCCGGCTGGTTCATCACGATGCCGGCCGCGGCGCTGGTCGCCGCGTTCAGCTTCTGGATTGTCAACCTCGCCTTCGGCTGACACGTGCCGCCGGCCGTCCCGTACGGCCGACGCGCGGAACACGGACGGGCCCGCCCCCGGGAGCAGGGGGCGGGCCCTTCGCCGTGCGGTGGCACCGCCATGCAGCACCGCAGGACGTCTGGTGTCCGGCCGGATCAGCCGAAGCGGCCCGAGATGTAGTCCTCGGTCGCCTGGACGGACGGGTTGGAGAAGATCCGCTCCGTCTCGTCGATCTCGATCAGCCGGCCCGGCTGGCCGACCGCCGCGAGGTTGAAGAACGCGGTGCGGTCGGAGACGCGGGCCGCCTGCTGCATGTTGTGCGTCACGATGACGATCGTGAAGCGCTCCTTGAGCTCGCCGATCAGGTCCTCGATGGCGAGGGTGGAGATCGGGTCCAGGGCGGAGCACGGCTCGTCCATCAGCAGCACCTCCGGCTCGACCGCGATGGCGCGGGCGATGCACAGCCGCTGCTGCTGACCGCCGGAGAGGCCGGAGCCGGGCTTGTTGAGCCGGTCCTTGACCTCGTTCCAGAGGTTGGCGCCCTTGAGCGACTTCTCCACGACGCCGTCCAGCTCGGACTTGCGGAAGCCGCCGTTCAGCCGCAGCCCCGCCGCCACGTTGTCGTAGATCGACATGGTGGGGAAGGGGTTGGGCCGCTGGAAGACCATGCCGACCGTGCGGCGTACCGAGACGGGGTCGACGCCGGAGCCGTACAGGTTCTCGTCGTCCAGCATCACCTTGCCCTCGACCCGGCCGCCGGGGGTGACCTCGTGCATCCGGTTGAGGGTGCGCAGGAAGGTGGACTTGCCGCAGCCGGACGGGCCGATGAAGGCGGTCACGGAGCGGGGCTCCACGGTCATCGAGATGTCCTCGATGGCCTTGTGGTTGCCGTAGTACGCGGTGAGGCCGCTGACGTCGATGCGCTTGGCCATGGGAATCACTTCTCTTCTGTGTCTGGTGTGGCCGGTCGCGGCCGACCACGCGGCGAGGCCGCGAATCAGTGGCGCGGGGCCTTCCAGCGGGCGATGCCGCGGGCCACCAGGTTGAGGATCATGACGAACGCGATGAGGACGAGTGCCGCCGCCCAGGCGCGGTCGTAGGAGGCGTCGGTGCCGATCCGGTACTGCTCGAACACGTACAGCGGCAACGAGGACTGCGCTCCCTCGAACGGGTTCGGGTTGATCAGCGCGGTGCCGAAGACCAGCAGCATCACGGGGGCGGTCTCGCCGGTGATCCGCGCGATGGAGAGCATCACCCCGGTGGTGATGCCGCCGAGCGCGGTCGGCAGGACGACCTTGAGGATGGTGCGCCACTTCGGCACGCCGAGCGCCAGGGAGGCCTCGCGCAGCTCGTTGGGGACGAGCTTGAGCATCTCCTCGGTGGAGCGGACCACGACCGGCATCATCAGCAGCGCGAGCGCCAGCGAGCCGGCGAACCCGGAGGGGCCGAAGCCCAGCCCGAGGTTCCAGAAGGCCAGCACGAACAGGCCGGCGACGATCGACGGGATGCCCGTCATGACGTCGACGAAGAACGTGACCGCCTGCGCGAGCCGGCCGCGGCCGTACTCGACGAGGTAGATCGCGGTCAGCAGGCCGATCGGCGCGGCGATGGCGGTGGCGATGCCCACCTGCTCCAGGGTGCCCAGCAGCGCGTGGTACACGCCGCCGCCGGCCTCCGCGTTGAGCAGCCCGGCCATCGAGTGGGTGAGGAAGTACGGGTCCAGCACCTTGATGCCGCGGCTCACCGTCACCCAGGTGAGGGAGAGCAGCGGGATGACGGCGAGGACGAAGCAGACCCAGACGACGCTGGTGGCCACCCGGTCCTTGGCCTGCCGGCGGCCCTCGACCCGGGCGGTGATCGCGTAGGTGGCGAGGACGAAGAGCAGGGCGGCGATGAGCCCCCACTGCACCCGGCTCTCCCAGCCGGCGGCGAGTCCGGCGCCGCAGGCGATGGCGATCGAGCCGGCGGCGATGGCGATCGGCGTCCAGCGGGGCAGCCGCGCCTGGGCGAGGCTGCCGGGCGGCCGTACGTCGGCGGTCGGACGCTGGTCCTGAATGACAGCGCTCACGGTGTGACCGTTCCTTCCCGGCCCGCGCATACCGTGCTCATGCGTTGGCTCCCGAATACTCCTTGCGGCGCGCGATGATCCACCGGGCGGCGCCGTTGACCAGCAGGGTGATGACGAAGAGCACGAGGCCGGAGGCGATCAGCGCGTCGCGGCCGAAGTCGTTCGCCTCGTTGAACTTCGCGGCGATGTTCTGCGCGAAGGTGCCGCCGCCCGGGTCGAGCAGATGACCGGAGAAGAGGAAGTTCGGGGAGAGCACGACGGCCACGGCCATCGTCTCGCCCAGCGCGCGCCCCAGGCCCAGCATCGAGGCGCTGATGATCCCGGAGCGGCCGAAGGGCAGCACCGACATCCGGATGACCTCCCAGCGGGTCGCGCCGAGGGCCAGCGCCGCCTCCTCGTGCATCTTCGGCACCTGGAGGAAGACCTCACGGGTGACGTTGGTGATGATCGGCAGGATCATGATCGCCAGCAGGATGCCGACGGTGAAGAGGGACCGGGCCGGGCCCGCGCCCGACTTGTCGAAGATGTACGTCCAGCCGAGGTACTCGTCGAGCCAGCGGTTCAGCCCGTCCAGGTACGGCACCAGGAACAGCGCGCCCCACAGGCCGTAGATGATGCTGGGGACCGCGGCGAGCAGGTCGATCACGTACCCCAGCGGCGCGGCGAGCCGGCGCGGGGCGTAGTGCGAGATGAACAGCGCGATGCCGATGGCGATGGGCACCGCGATGGCCATCGCGATCAGCGAGCTCACGACCGTGCCCCAGGCGAGGATCGCGATGCCGAAGACCGGCGGCTTGCCGGCCGGGTTCCACTCGAAGGTGGTGAGGAAGTTCCCCGAGTCCTCCGAGATGGCGAGCGTGGCGCGGTAGGCCAGGAAGAGCGCGATCGCCGCCATGATGACCAGCAGCAGGATGCCCGAGCCCCGGGAGAGACCGAGGAAGATCCGGTCTCCCGGGCGGACGGCGCGGCCCTTGGTGGCCTCCGGAAGTGGTCGCGAAGGCGGTGGTGGGGCGGTCGCGGTGGGTTGGGATGTCATGAGATCTCCGGTCTGGGTGGGGATGACCCCTGGCGGCGGTGCACCGGATGGGATTCGTGCGGGGTGTGCGGGGCGTACGGGGGGCGTACGGGTGTGTGCGCCGGTTGTACGGGGTGTGAGCGGGGCGTACGGGGTGCCCGACGGGATGCGCGGGATGCGCGGGACC
>NZ_JBPQTV010000382.1:0-5567 GCF_051386515.1 Streptomyces sp. URMC 123
CCACCGCGGCCCCCACCCCCACCGCGGCGCGAGAGGAGAGCTGACCATGCAGGTAGCGTCCCTTTACGCCGCCCTCCAGACCGTCGGCGCGCTGTGCTGGACGGTCACCTACGTCCTGGCGATCCGGCAGGGGTTCCGGGAGAAGGTGTACGCGATCCCGATCGCGGCCCTGTGGGCGAACTGGTCCTGGGAGTTCATCTACACCTTCCTGCGCCCGCCCGCCCACGAGGACCCCCAGCTGGCCGCCGTGAACCTGGTGTGCAACGCGGTGTGGTTCCTGCTGAACTGCGTGATCCTGTGGACCGCCGTGCGGTACGGCCGCCGCCAGTTCCCCGGGGTGTCCGTCCCCGTCTACGCCTTCTTCTTCGCCGCCGGCCTGGCGACGGCCTTCGGCGTGGTCTACACCCTCGGCGACGAGTTCCGGGACCCGTTCGGCGCCCGTGCCGCCTTCGGCATGAACCTGCTGATGTCCGTGGGCTTCCTGATGATGTTCCACGCCCGGCGGGGGCTGCTCGGCCAGTCCCTGGGCATCGCGGTCTTCAAGTTCCTGGGCACCTCGCTGGCCTCGGTGGCCTTCGTGGTGCACCCGCCGCACCCCAACTACGAGGGCTCCACCCTGCTGCCGCTGCTGTACGCGGTGATCCTGCTGTTCGACCTGATCTACATCGGCACCGTGTTCCGGGCGCGCTCCCGGGAGCGCGGCCAGGAGGGCCCGAGGCCCGGGTCGCCGGACCCGGCGGCGGCCCCCGAAGCGACCAAGGAACGGATCTGACGCCATGACAGACACTCGTCCCGCCCTGGCGGCGAGCCCCCTCGACGGCACCTGGCTCAACGGCGCGGCACCTCGGGAGCACCTGTCCCGGCTCGCCTCGCGCCACCCCCTGATCCCCATCCGGATGGGAGAGCGCACCGCCTGGCTGGTCACCGGCTTCGACGAGGTCAAGGCGGTGCTGTCCCACCCGGGCGTCGGCCGGACGAAGCTGCCCGCGCTCGACCTGGCCTCGTACGGGCTCCCCGAGATCCTGATGCTGCTGCGCGGCATGGTGAACGAGGACGGCCCGGAACTCCTGCGGCAGCGCCGGCCATTCGTCGGCGGCTTCACCCACCAGCGGGTGCGCGCCCTCCAGGGCAGGGTGGAGGAGCTGGTCGAGGGCCTGCTGGACGCGATGGCGGCCGCGGGGCCGCCGGCGGACCTGCGGCGGTTCCTCTCCGTGCCGCTGCCCTCCCGGGTGTTCGCGCTGCTGCTGGGGCTGCCGGAGACGGAGACGGAACGGTTCGGCGCCTGGCTGGACGACGCCAGCCGGGCGTTCAAGGCCGGTGACTTCATGACCGGGATGGGGATCTGGCAGCAGATCCACGGCTTCCTCCAGCAGCAGCTCGACGAGAAGCGCCGCTCACCCGGCGAGGACCTGCTGTCGGACCTGGCCGCCTCCTCGCGCGGCGAGGACGCGATGACCGACGGCGAGCTGATCGAGCTGACCTCCCAGGTGATCATGGCGGGGGTGGAGCCGACCGTCGTGCAGCTCGATCTGTCCGTGGTCGCGCTGTGCACCGAGTTCCCCGACCCGGCGGGGCTGCTGGCCACGCGGGAGGGGGCCGAGCGGGCGGTCGAGGAGATCCTGCGCCGGCACCATCCGTCCATCGGGCTGGGCGGCCTGCTCCGCGTCACCGACACCGAGGTCACGGTCGCCGGCACGGTCATCCCGGAGAACAGCCTGGTGCTCGTCTGCACGCAGGGGTCGGGGATGGACGAGCGGGTCAACCCGCGCCCGCTGGAGGTGGACCCGGACCGGTCGGCCGCCCGGCACCTGGCCTTCGGGCACGGGCCGCACCGCTGCATCGGCGCCGCGCTGGCCCGGCTGATCGTCGTCTCGGCGCTGCGCGGGCTGTTCCGCAGGTTCCCGGGGCTGCGGCCGGCCGTGGCCGCCGAGGAGCTGCCGCGCGGGCGGGGCCTGCTGTTCGTGGGCTTCGAGGAGCTGCCGGTGACCTGGTAGCCGCCTCGCCCGCCCGTACGCCGGGGCCGTACGTCCCGGGCCCGCGTCACCGCCGTACGTCCCGCCCGTACGTCTCGTCCGCTCCGCAGTCAGCCCGTCAGCCAGCCAGCCATCAAAGGGGTACACGTGCGCGACACCTCGACCACCGTCGGTCCCGAACGGCGAACCGTCCTTCCGCCCGGCCCGCGGCTGCCGGCCCCGCTCCAGACGGCACTGCTGATCAAGGCCCCGCACCGCTGGCTGCCGCGGCTGCGCCGCCGCTACGGCGACACCTTCCGGCTGCGGCTCGCCGGCATGGGCGACATGGTGATCGTGACCGACCCCGCCGAGGTCCGGCAGGTCTTCAGCGGCCCGCCGGAGCTGTACTACGGCAACCCGGTCAACGCCCCGGTGATCGGGGAGCGGTCGATGGTGGTCGTCGAGGGCAAGGACCACCTGCGGCTGCGGCGGCTGCTGACCCCCGCGTTCGGCGCCGCGGCGGTCCAGGGCTACGACGAGATGTTCGAGCGCATCGCCGCCGCCCGTGTGGCGCGCTGGCCGACCGGCCGGCCCTTCAGCGCGCTCGCCGAGATGGAGAACTACACGCAGGAGATCTTCCTGCGGGTGATCCTGGGGATCGACGACGAGCGGCGCCACGCGAAGCTGCGCGGCCCGTTCCGCAGGATCGTCAACACCAGCCTGCTGGACGCGAGCAGCCATCTGCGCCCGGGGCTGGAGCGGTTCGAGCCGTGGCGCGGGTACGCCGCCGCCCGGCGGTACGTGCGCGGGCTGATGGACTCCGAGATCGCCGCCCGGCGCCGGGTCGCGGACGTGCACGAGCGGCGGGACCTGCTGTCGCGGCTGGTGGCGACGTCGGTGGACGGCGACGCCCTCTCCGACGCGGAGATCCGGGACCAGCTGATGACGCTGATGCTGGCCGGGAACCACACGACGTCGACGACGCTGGGCTGGGCGTTCCACGAGCTGGTGCGGCACCCGGCGGCGCTGCGGGCGGCCCGGGCGGCGGCGGAGCGGGACGACGAGGACTACCTGGACGCGGTCGTCAACGAGACGATGCGGCTGCGGCCGCCGCTCTACCAGGTCATCCGGCGGCTCAAGGAGCCGGCGCGGATCGGCGCCTACGTACTGCCCGCCGAGGTGACCGTGTCGCCGGCGGTGGGGCTGGTGCAGCGCGACGGGCGCGCGTACGGCGAGCCCGACGCGTTCCGGCCCGAGCGGTTCCTGGAGGGGCAGCCCGGCCCCGGCAGCTGGATTCCCTTCGGCGGCGGGGTCCGCCGCTGCCCCGGGTCCCGCTTCGCCATGGCGGAGTCCGCGGCGATCCTCAAGGCGGCGCTGCGGCGGTTCGAGCTGAGGCCCGCGGCGCGGCGGCCGGAGCGGGTCCGGTCCCGCAACATCCTGCTGATCCCCTCGGAGGGGGCGCGGATCGTCGCCCGGCCGGTCGGCGCCGCGGGCGCGGCCGGCACGGGCGGCGGGCGCGAGGCGGCGACGGCCGCGGGTGACGCCGCGTAGGGCGGTGCCTCCCTCCCCTTCTCCTCGATCCACCCTGACCACGGCCACTGCTCAGGGCTGCCGACACGGCCCGACCGGGGCCCTGATCACGGCCACTGACTATGACCCCTCACGTGGGAGTTGACATGGCGGACCAGTCATCACAGGGATCGCGGCGGGCACTGCAAGTCGTGCTCGCGGTCCTTTCGCTGATTCCGATCGGCACCGGACTCATGGACGCCTTCGCGGGCGTCAACGCGCTGCCCTCCGAGCAGGTGGCCAACGCGGACCTGGAGAGCAACTACCGGTTCCTGGCCACGATCTGGCTCGGGGTGGGGGTGCTCATCCTGTGGATCATTCCGCGGGTGGAGACCGCGCTGCTGCCCTTCCGCGCCGTCTGCGCGGTCACCGTCGCCGGCGGTCTGGTGCGGCTGCTGTCCATGGCGGTCGCCGGGGTGCCGCACACGATGTTCGTGTGGGCGTTCGTGCTGGAGCTGGTGGCGCCGCCGCTGCTGGCCCTCTGGCAGACGCGGGTGGCCCGCGCCGTGGGCCGCCGGCCGGGTGCCGTGCACCCGCCGGGCGCCGTGCACCGGCCGAGCGCGGGGAGGCCCTGATGCCCGGCACGGTCACCGGCACGGGAGCAGGCCCCGGGGCGGGCCCCGGCAACGGCCCCGCGCCACTGCACGTAATGATCATCGGGGGCGGTATCGGCGGCCTCTGCCTGGCCCAGGGGCTGCGGAAGGCGGGCGTCGACGTCTCGGTGTACGAGCGCGACCGCACCCGTACCGACCGCCTCCAGGGCTACCGGATGGACATCAGCCCGGTCGGCAGCAGTGCCCTGCACCGCTGTCTGCCGCCCCGGCTGTTCGACGCGTTCGTCGCGACGACCGCCACCTCCAGCAAGGGGTTCACGTTCCTCACCGAGCGGTTGGAGGCCCTGCTGCACGTGCCGGCCACCGACATCGCCGGCGGCAGCGACGACCCGACCTCGGCCCACCACTCCGTCAGCCGCATGACGCTCCGTCAGGTGCTGCTGGCCGGCCTGGAGGGGGTGGTGCGCTTCGACAAGCGGTTCACGCGGTACGAGGACCGCCCGGACGGGAAGGTCGTCGCGCACTTCGAGGACGGCACGACCGCGGTCGGCGATGTGCTCGTGGGGGCCGACGGCGGCCGCTCCCGGGTGCGCGGGCAGTACCTGCCGAACGCCGTCCGCGAGTACACCGGCATCGTCGCGATCGCCGGCAAGCTGCCGCTGACCGAGGAGACCCGGCCGCTGCTGCCGGCGCCGCTGTGGTCCGGGCCGGCGCTCGTCGGCGGGGTGCGCGGCGGCCACGCGATGTTCCTGGCCTGCCAGGAGTTCGACCGCGAGCGCATCGCCGCGACCGCGGCGGCCACGGTGGACGGCCGGACGATCGGCGGGGCCGACGAGGCGGCGGACGCCCACCCGGGCGCGCTGTTCGACAACACCGCCGACTATCTGATGTGGAGCTTCAGCACGCTGGAGAGCCGCTATCGCACGGACACGGCGGTCACCGAGCTGGACACGGCCGCGCTCCAGCGGCTGGTGCTGGACATGACCGAGGACTGGCACCCGGATCTGCGGCGCCTGGTGGCCGCGTCGGACCCGTCCACGATCACGCCGCTGCCCCTCCACACGTCGGCGCCGGTGGCGCCGTGGACCCCGAGCCGGGTCACGCTGCTCGGCGACGCGATCCACAGCATGACGCCGTTCCCGGGCGTCGGCGCGAACACGGCACTGCGGGACGCGGACGAGCTCTGCCGCCGTCTGGTGGCGGCCCACCGGGGGGAGCAGCCGCTGCTGGCGGCGATCGGGGCGTACGAGAGCGCGATGCGCGACTACGCGTGGCGGGCGGTGAAGACGTCGCTGGCCACGGCCCGGCGGACGACGTCGGACAGCGCGGTCGGCTGGGCCGTGGGGCGGGCGTTCCTGCGGGTGGCGAACGCGGTGCCGCCGCTGCGGCGGCGCCTCTTCGCGACCCCGGAGGGGGCGGGCCGCCACCAGACGGCGGCAGAGCTCGTCCGCGTCCCGCAGTGCCGTGTTCGCGCCGACGCCCGGGAACGGCG
>NZ_JBPQTV010000383.1:0-5559 GCF_051386515.1 Streptomyces sp. URMC 123
GGGTGACGCGGGGGGCCTGGGGGGCCTCCTCCAGGACGACATGGGCGTTGGTGCCGCCGATGCCCAGGGAGCTGACGCCGGCGCGGCGCGGCAGGGGGCCCGCCGGCCAGGGGCGGCTCTCGGTGGGCACGTAGAACGGCGACTCGTCGAGCCGCAGCAGGGGGTTGGGGGTCTCGAAGTGGAGCGTCGGCGGAATGGTGCGGTGCTCCAGCGCCAGCACCGCCTTGATCAGGCCGGCGATGCCGGCTGCCGCGTCGGTGTGCCCGATGTTGCTCTTCACCGAGCCGAGCGCGCAGTAGCCGGTGCGCCCGGTGCCGGCGCCGAAGGCGCGGGTGAGCGCCGCGACCTCGATCGGGTCCCCGACGGGCGTGCCGGTGCCGTGGGCCTCCACGTAGCCGATGGAGTCGGCCTCCACCCCCGCCATGATCTGCGCGGTGAGGATGACCTCGGCCTGGCCGCGCACGCTGGGCGCGGCGAAGCCGACCTTGCGGCGGCCGTCGTTGTTGACGGCGCTGCCCCGGACGACGGCGTGGATGTGGTCGCCGTCGGCGAGGGCGTCGTCGAGCCGCTTGAGCAGGACCGCCCCGAGCCCGTCGCCGGCGACCATGCCGGTGGCGCCGGCGTCGAACGGCCGCACGCGGCCGTCCTCGGAGAACGGGCCGTCCTCGACGTAGCGGTAGCCGCGGCGCCGGGTGGGGTTGAGCGACACCCCGCCGGCCAGCGCCATGTCGCAGCGGTGCGCGAGCAGGTCCTGGCAGGCCAGGTGGACGGCGACGAGCGAGGTGGAGCAGGCGGTCTGCACCGAGACGCTCGGACCGGTGAGGTCCAGCTCGTAGGAGACCCGGGTGGCGAGGGTGCTGTTCACGTTGCCGAGCTGGGCGTGGTGCAGGGCCACGCTGTCGCCGCTCGCGGCCAGCCGGGGGTGGATGTGGTCCAGGTAGTAGCGGCTCTGCACCGCCCCGGCGTAGACGCCGATGGCGCCGGGGTACGTGCCGGGGCCGTAGCCGGCATGCTCCAGGGTGTGGTGGGCGCACTCCAGGAAGAGCCGCTGCTGCGGGTCGAGCAGTTCGGCCTCGGCGGGCGGGCAGCCGAAGTACTCGGCGTCGAACTCCTCGATGCCGTCGACGACGGACTCCACCTTGACGAGGTAGGGGTCGTCGAGGTGGGCGGGGTCGCCCCCGGCGGCGAGGTACTCGGCGTCGCCGAAGGCGGTGATCGACTCCCGGCCGTCGACGAGGTTGCGCCAGTACGCGTCGAGATCGCGGGCGCCGGGGAAGCGGCCGCCCATGCCGATGATCGCGATCTGGGTGCCCTGGGCGTCGTCGACGCCATGGTGATCGCCCGGAACGTCGTCCCCGTGGCCGTTGTGCGCGCCCGTGCCGCTGTTCACGTTCCTCACCGCGTCCTTTCGCCGGGCGTGTCCGCCCACTGGTCGGCCGCTCGCTGGTCCCCCGGGCGCGGGTCCCCCGCGTGCGGGTGCGCCGCCCGGCCGGGCCTGGGCCCGGGCCCGCGCCGCGCCGTCATCTGCCGCTGCCGCAGCGCCCGTTCCCGTGCGCGGTCCAGCTCGGAGCCCGCCTCGGAGCCGGCGCCGGGGCCGCGGGAGAGCAGCCCGGCGAGCGCGGCCACCGTGGGGTGGTCGTACAGCTCCACCAGCGGCACCTCGCGGCCGAGCCGGCGCCGGTAGAGCGTCTGGGCCTTCACCAGCAGCAGCGAGTGGCCGCCCAGGTCGAAGAAGTTGTGCCGGGCGCCGACGTCGTCGCGGCCCAGGAGCTCGCTCCAGATGGCGGCGATGTCGCGCTCCAGCGCGCTGCCCGGCCGCACGAACGGCGTGCCGGGCCCGCCCTGTTCGACGGCCGGCCGGGCCAGGAGGGCCGCCCGGTCGGCCTTGCCCGCGGCGGTGAGCGGCAGCCGCTCCAGCAGTTCGACCGTGCCGGGCACGCAGTAGTGGGGCAGCCGGGCCGCCACCCAGTCGCGCAGCTCGCCCGGCGTCACCGCCCCCTGGGGCACGCACCAGGCCGCCAGCCGGTCGCCGCCGGGCCCGCCCGTACGGACGAGGACCGCGGCCTGCCGGACGGCGGGGTGGGCGGCGAGCGCCGCCTCCACCTCCTCCAGTTCGATGCGGAAGCCGCGCACCTTGACCTGGTTGTCGACCCGCCCGAGGAACTCGATCTGCCCGTCGGAGCGGTAGCGCGCGAGATCGCCGGTGCGGTAGAGGCGGCCGCCGCGCTCGCCGCCGAACGGGTCGGGCACGAAGGACTCCGCGGTGCGCCGCGGGTCGCCCAGGTAGCCGCGGGCCAGGGGCATCCCGCCGATGTACAGCTCCCCCGGCACGCCCACCGGCACCGGCCGCAGGGCGGCGTCGAGCAGGTGGATACGGGTGTTGGGGTTGGGCCGTCCGATGGTGACGGCGGCGTCCCCCGCGCGCTCCTCGAACACCTTGCAGCTCACGCCGATGGTCGCCTCCGCCGGGCCGTAGCCGTGGTAGAGGGTGGCGCCGAGCCGCGCGCGGAAGCGCCGGTAGAGCTCGGGGGTGAGGGCCTCGCCCCCGCACCACAGATGGCGCAGGGAGCGGCCGACGGCGGCGATGTCGTCGCGCTCCAGCAGCACGTCCAGCATCGAGGCCACGATGTAGAGGAAGGTCACGCGCTCCCGGACGATCACCTCGGCGAGATGGCCGACGTCGCCCTGGGCCCGAGGGTCGGCCAGCACCAGCCGGGCGCCGTTGACCAGCGGCAGGAAGATCTCGTTGACGGAGATGTCGAAGCCCATGGGGGCCTTGTGCAGGACCGCGTCCGCGGTGGTCATGCCGAGCAGCCGGGACTGCCAGACCAGGCGGTTGGCGATGGCCTGGTGACGGATCATCACGCCCTTGGGGGTGCCGGTCGAGCCCGAGGTGTGGATCACATAGGCGAGGTTCTCCATGTCGACCCGGGCCCCGGGGTCGGCCACGTACGCGCGGGCCCCGGGCGCGGACTCGTACGCGTCGGCACCGGACGCGGACTCGTACGCACGGGCCCCGGGCACGGCCTCGTACCCGGTCTCCGCCCCGGCCTCCGCCTCGGCGAGGTCGAGCACCGGCGCGTCCAGCGGCGGCGGGGCCTCGGTGCGCCGACCGTCGGTCAGCACCAGCACCGGCCGCGCGCCCCGGGCGACGGCCGCCCGGCGCAGCTCCGGCCAGGCCGGCTCCAGCGGCATGAACGCCCCGCCGGCCTTGAGCACGGCCAGCAGGCCCACCACCAGCTCGGGCGAGCGCACCAGGTGCAGACCGACGACCCGCTCCGGGCCGACGCCGAGCGCCCGCAGCCGGTGGGCCAGCAGGCCGGCGCGCCGGTCGAGTTCGCGGTACGTGAGCGTGGTGTCGCCGGCCACCACGGCGACCAGGTCGGGGGTGCGCTCCGCCTGCTCCTCCACGAGCCGGTGCAGGGGCCGGTCCACCGCCGGGTCGTCCGTGGTGCGGCTCCACTCGGTGAGCGTCCGGCGCTCCTCCGCGGCGGTGAGCACCGGCAGCCGGCTCAGCCGCAGGCCCGGGTCGCGGGCCGCGCCGCACACCACCGTGACCAGATGGCCGAGCATCCGCTCGACCGCCTCCGGGGTGAACAGATCGGCCCGCGCGGTCAGCCCCAGCGCGATGCCGTCCGGGCCCTCCCGGCCCTCCACGACCAGGGGGAACCGGGCCGTCCCGTTGTGGTGCGGCACCTCCTCGAAGACCAGCCCCGCCGTGGCGATCCGGCGGGGCGGCGCGGCCACGTACGAGAACACGGCGTCGAACAGGGGCGCCTGTCCCACGGCGTCGGCGGGCCGCAGCGCCTCGGTGACGCGGTCGAACGGCACGTCCTGGTGGGCGAAGGCGTCCACGCAGGTGTCCCGGGTGCGGGCCAGCAGATCCCGGAAGACGGGGTCGCCCCCGAGGTCGGTGCGGAGCACGACGGTGTTGCCGAAGTTGCCGACCACGTTCTCGAACTCGGCCCGGCCCCGGTTGACCACCGGGGAGCCGATCGCGATGTCGCTCTCGCCGGTCCAGCGGTGCAGCAGCACCTGGTACGCGGCGAGCAGCACCGTGTACAAGGTGACCCCGGCCTCCTTCGCCAGCGCGCGCAGGGCCCGGGTGTCGTCCTCCCCGAGCCGCGCGTCGCGCCGGACGCCGGCGGTCGTGGACGCGTCGCCGGCGGGGCCGGGGCGCGGCCGGTCGGCGGGCAGCGCGGGCAGGGGCGGCGGCGGGGACAGCCGGCCGCGCCAGTAGTCGAGCTGGCCGTCCCAGGCGCCGGACGCGAGCCGGGCGTTCTCCCAGCGGGCGAAGTCGGCGTACCGCACGGCCGCCGGCCGCGGCGCCGCGGCCGGCCCGTCACCGGCCCCGGTGGACCGGGCCCGCTCGTAGCGCTCGGCGAGCTCACCGAGCACCTGCCCCCAGGCCAGGTCGTCGAAGGCGATGTGGTGCACGGTGAACACGAGGAGGTGGTCGCCGGGGGCGAAGCGGAACAGGCGGAAGCGGGCGGGGGGCTCGCGGTCGAGGGCGAAGGGGCGGGCGCCCTCGCGCTCGATGAGCTCCCGCGCCGCGTCCGCCCGGCGCGGGCCGGGGGCGTGGGCCGGCTCGGCGGTCAGCGCGGGCCCGGCCGGCGGCTGCACGCGGCGGACCGGCGAGCCGTCCTCCTCGGCGGGGTAGACCGTACGCAACACGTCGTGCTCCTCGACGAGCGAGGCGACGGCCGCGGCGAGCGCGGCCTCGTCGAGCTCACCGGTGAGCCGCACCCCGCCGCACAGGTTGTACGCGGCGCCGTCCGGGCGCAGCCGGTGCAGGAACCACATGCGGCGCTCGGCGGAGGACAGCGGGGCGGCGGCCGTCCCCGGCCCGGCGCCCGTACGGATCGGGTCGAACGAGGTGTCGTCCGGCCCGCGCAGGCCGGCCTCCGTCAGCAGCAGCCGCTGCAGCTCGCGGCGCCGCGCGGCGAGTTCGGGGCCCGTCCGGTCCTCGGTGTCCTCGATGCGGGTCACTGCGTGGTTCCTCCGTGGGGGCGGGGTCGTCGCCGACGTTTCGTCACCGACGTTTCGTCACCGACGGTTCGGCCGCGTGGGGCGTCGGTTCTCGACTCGGCCGAACGTAACAGCGGGGCGTGTACGGGGGCGTCCAACCCGGGTAGCGATTACGGTCTCCAACCGTGGTTCCGTCACGTCGCCCTCCGAGCGCGACGTCCGCGTTGTGGGTCGTCCGTGACGTGCCCATCATCGACGTGAGCGTCGGCCTCTTCCCTCGACCCTCGACGCGCCCCGGGGGGGGCGGTGTCTTTGCCCCAGCCTTCGGGGTGAACCCCCATTCCCGCCCCGAAGGGGCTGGCGTCTTTCCCTGGCCGAAGGCCGGGGGTACTTTCCCGCCCCCTCGGGGGCGAACCCCCACCTCCCCGCCCTGGAGGGGCGGATCTCTCCCCGGTCGAAGGCCACCACGAGCGTTCCCGCCCCGAAGGGGCGGCAGTCTTTCCCGGCCTTCGGCGCGAAGCCCCTTTTCCCCGCGCCGAAGGCGCGGGACTCGTTTTTCCCGCGCCTTCGGCGCAGAGCCCCCCGGCCGAA
>NZ_JBPQTV010000384.1:0-5515 GCF_051386515.1 Streptomyces sp. URMC 123
TCGCCGACGCGCAGGAGACCTTCGTGCGGGAGTACGGGTTGTCGCTGGTGGGCGGGTGGAAGAGTGCGCAGGTCCGCCGTGGTGTGAGCGGCCGATTCGGTACCACGAGGTCGGCATGGACCGATAGTGTTCAGCATTGTCGAACCTTGGTGGAGGAGGCCCTCGCGATGGCACGGACCATCCAGTCCTTGGAGCGCGCGGCTGCGATGCTGCGCCTGCTGGCCGGCGGCGAGCGCAGGCTCGGCCTGTCGGACGTGGCGTCGGCGCTGGGGCTGGCCAAGGGCACCGCGCACGGGATTCTCCGCACCCTCCAGCAGGAGGGCTTCGTCGAGCAGGACCCGGTGTCGGGCCGCTACCAGCTCGGCGCCGAGCTGCTCCGGCTGGGCAACAGCTATCTGGACGTGCACGAGCTGCGGGCCCGCGCCCTGGTGTGGGCGGACGACCTCGCCCGCTCCAGCGGGGAGAGCGTCTACCTGGGCGTGCTGCACCAGCAGGGCGTGCTGATCGTCCACCATGTCTTCCGTCCGGACGACAGCCGGCAGGTGCTGGAGGTCGGGGCGATGCAGCCGCTGCACAGTACGGCGCTCGGCAAGGTGCTCTCGGCGTACGACCCCGTGGCGCACAGCGAGGCCGCCGAGGGCGAGCGGGAGGCGTTCACGGCCCGCACCGTCACCGATCTGGCCGACTTCGAGGAGGTCCTCGACCTCGCCAGGGCCCGGGGCTGGGCCTCCGACGTGGAGGAGACCTGGGAGGGCGTCGCCTCGGTGGCCGCGCCCATCCACGACCGGCGGCGGATGCCGGTCGGCGCCGTGGGGATCACCGGTGCCGTCGAGCGGGTGTGCGAGGAGGGGGAGCTCCGCCAGTCCTTGATCGCCGCGGTGCGGGACTGTGCCCGAGCGGTCTCCCGGGACCTCGGCGCCGGTCGTTTTTGACCGCCCCCGGTCAGGTCCGACCGGTTTTCCCCGCGCGGCCCCGACGCGCCCCTGTCACGCTTGAACAACGGATCGATTTCGCTGTTCCAGCGCTCTTGACGCGTTCTTGTCGGTGAAGAAAACTGCCGTTCACCGGTCGGCATTGTCGAACACCTGACGACATCTTCGCTATGGTGGGTATTGCCACGGACCGGCCAACGCCCTCACCGAGAGGGCGCGGGCCCACGGGCGGGACCCCGTGGCCTGCCTTCCCCTGGACGAAGGACAAAGGAGTCGCGGGTGTCCAGCTCCGACATCTTCATCGGCGAGACCCTTGGTACCGCCGTGCTCATCCTGCTCGGCGGCGGCGTCTGCGCCGCCGTCACCCTGAAGCGCTCGAAGGCGCTCGCGGCCGGCTGGCTCGCCATCACCTTCGGGTGGGGCTTCGCCGTGCTCACGGCCGCGTACATCTCCGCCCCCCTCTCCGGCGCGCACCTCAACCCCGCGGTGACCGTCGGTGTCGCGATGAAGTCCGAGGACTGGAGCGATGTGCCGGTGTACTTCGCCGGCCAGCTGCTCGGCGCGATGATCGGCGCGGTGCTGGTCTGGCTCGCCTACTACGGCCAGTTCCAGGCGCATCTGAGCGACCCGGAGATCGTCGGCCAGAAGAGTGGTGACGAGGGCATGGTCGACAAGGCCGCCGCCCCCGCGGCCGGCCCCGTGCTGGGCATCTTCTCCACCGGCCCGGAGATCCGCAACGCGGTGCAGAACGTCGTCACCGAGGTCATCGCGACCATCGTGCTGGTGCTGGCGATCCTGGTGCTCGGCGACAGCAAGGGCCTGAGCGCCTCCGGCACCGGCACGCTGATGGTCGCCCTGGTCGTGGTGGGCATCGGCCTCTCGCTGGGCGGCCCGACCGGCTACGCCATCAACCCGGTCCGCGACCTGGGCCCGCGCATCGTCCACGCGCTGCTGCCGCTCCGCAACAAGGGTGGCTCAGACTGGGGCTATGCCTGGATTCCGGTGGTCGGCCCGCTCCTCGGCGGCGCCATCGCCGGCGGCATCTACCAGCTCGCGTTCTAAGCCCCTTCGCCCACCCAGACTTCAGGAGCAGCACACCATGACCGACGCGCACACCGCAGGCCCGTTCATCGCGGCGATCGACCAGGGCACCACCTCCAGCCGCTGCATCGTGTTCGACAAGGACGGCCGGATCGTCTCCGTCGACCAGAAGGAGCACGAGCAGATCTTCCCCAAGCCGGGCTGGGTGGAGCACGACGCCGCCGAGATCTGGACCAACGTCCAGGAGGTCGTCGCCGGCGCCCTCGACAAGGCCGGGATCGGCCGCGACGACATCAAGGCCATCGGCATCACCAACCAGCGCGAGACCACGCTGCTCTGGGACAAGGCCACCGGCGAGCCGGTGCACAACGCGATCGTCTGGCAGGACACCCGTACCGACGCGCTCTGCCGTGAGCTCGGCCGCAACGTCGGCCAGGACCGGTTCCGCCGCGAGACCGGCCTGCCCCTCGCCTCGTACTTCGCCGGCCCCAAGATCCGCTGGCTGCTCGACAACGTCGAGGGCCTGCGCGAGCGCGCCGAGCGGGGCGAGATCCTCTTCGGCACCATGGACTCCTGGGTCATCTGGAACCTCACCGGTGGCGCCGACGGCGGTGTCCATGTCACCGACGTCACCAACGCCTCGCGCACCATGCTGATGAACCTGGCCGAGCTGCGCTGGGACGAGCGCATCCTGTCCTCGATGGGCATCCCGGCGGCGATCCTGCCCGAGATCCGCTCCTCCGCCGAGGTCTACGGCCACGCCAAGGGCGTCCTGGAGGGCGTGCCGGTCGCCTCCGCGCTGGGCGACCAGCAGGCGGCGCTGTTCGGCCAGACCTGCTTCTCCGAGGGCGAGGCCAAGTCCACGTACGGCACCGGCACCTTCATGCTGCTCAACACCGGCGAGAAGGTGATCAACTCGTACAGCGGGCTGCTCACCACCGTCGGCTATCAGATCGGCGACCAGAAGCCGGTCTACGCCCTCGAGGGCTCCATCGCCGTCACCGGTTCGCTGGTGCAGTGGATGCGGGACCAGATGGGCCTGATCAAGAGCGCCGCGGAGATCGAGACGCTGGCCAGCTCCGTCGAGGACAACGGCGGCGCCTACTTCGTCCCGGCCTTCTCCGGCCTCTTCGCCCCGTACTGGCGCTCCGACGCCCGGGGCATCATCGCGGGCCTGACCCGCTACGTCACCAAGGCGCACATCGCCCGCGCCGTGCTCGAGGCCACCGCCTGGCAGACCCGCGAGATCGTCGACGCGATGAGCAAGGACTCCGGCGTCGAGCTGACCGCGCTCAAGGTCGACGGCGGCATGACCTCCAACAACCTGCTGATGCAGACGATCTCGAACTTCCTCGACGCGCCGGTGGTGCGCCCGATGGTCGCCGAGACCACCTGCCTCGGCGCCGCCTACGCCGCCGGTCTGGCCGTGGGCTTCTGGCCCGACACCGACGCGCTGCGCGCCAACTGGCGCCGGGCCGCGGAGTGGACCCCGCGGATGGACGCGGACGTTCGCGAACGGGAGTACAAGAACTGGCTCAAGGCCGTCGAGCGGACCATGGGCTGGATCGAAGAGGACTCCGACGAAGACAAGAAGGAGCACTGAGTCACATGAGCACCCTGCAGAGCGTCCCGACCCTCGGGACGCACCCGGCTGCCGGCCAGAACCCCGGCCGCGCCGAGACCCGGGAACGGCTGTCGAAGGCGACCTACGACCTCCTGGTGATCGGTGGAGGCATCCTGGGCACCTCGGTGGCCTGGCATGCCGCGCAGTCCGGGCTGCGGGTGGCGATGGTGGACGCCGGCGACTTCGCCGGCGCCACCTCCTCCGCCTCCTCCAAGCTCGTCCACGGCGGTCTGCGGTACCTCCAGACCGGCGCGGTGAAGCTGGTGGCGGAGAACCACCACGAGCGGCGGGTGCTGGCCAAGGACGTGGCCCCGCACCTGGTCAACCCGCTCACGTTCTACCTGCCGGTCTACAAGGGCGGCCCGGTCGGCGCCGCCAAGCTGGGCGCCGGCGTGTTCGCCTACTCCGCGCTGTCCGCCTTCGGCGACGGCGTCGGCAAGGTGATCTCCCCGGCGCGCGCCAAGGCCGACAACCCCGGCCTGCGCACCGACAACCTCAAGGCCGTGGCGGTCTACTACGACCACCAGATGAACGACTCGCGCGTGGCCGTCATGACGGTCCGCGCCGCGGTGGAGTCCGGCGCGGTCGTGCTCAACCACGCCGAGGTCACCGGGCTGCGCTTCACCCACGGCAAGGTGACCGGCGCCGAGCTCAAGGACCGCCTGGACGGCAGCGAGTTCGGCATCGACGCCCGCGTCGTGCTCAACGCGACCGGCCCGTGGGTGGACCACCTGCGGAAGATGGAGGACAAGGGCGCGGCCCCCTCCATCCGCCTCTCCAAGGGCGCGCACATCGTGATGAAGCGCAAGTCGCCGTGGAAGGCCGCGATGGCCACCCCGATCGACAAGTACCGCATCACCTTCGCCCTCCCCTGGGAGGACCAGCTCCTCCTCGGCACCACCGACACCCAGTACGAGGGCGACCCGGCCGACGTGCGGGCCACGGAGGAGGACATCCAGCAGATCCTGGACGAGGCCGCCTTCTCCATCCAGGACGCCGACCTCGACCGCTCCCTGATGACGTACGCCTTCGCCGGCCTGCGGGTGCTGCCCGGCGGCCCCGGCGACGTGGCCCAGGCCAAGCGCGAAACGGTCGTCACCGAGGGCAAGGGCGGCATGCTCTCCGTCGCCGGCGGCAAGTGGACCACGTACCGGCACATCGGCCGTACGGTCATGAACAAGCTCGCCAAGGTGCCGGGCAGCCCGCTGACCGAGGACATGGAGCCCATCTCCAACCTGGTCCGCCGGACCCCGCTGCCCGGTGTGGCCAACCCCAACGCGGTCGCGCACCGGCTGCTGGTGGACCGCGAGCCGGGCACCCGGATGGACCCGCTCACCGCGCGCCACCTGGCCTCGCACTACGGCTCGCTCTCCTTCGACATCGCGCGGCTCGTCAACGACGACCCGTCGCTGGGCGAGCGCATCCACCCCGACGGTCCCGAGATCTGGGCGCAGGTCGTCTACGCCCGGGACCACGAGTGGGCGGAGACGGTGGACGACGTGCTGCGGCGTCGGACCACGCTGACGATTCGTGGTCTCGACACGGAGGATGTGCGGGCGCGGGTGGAGAAGTTCCTCGCCGAGCGCTGACCCGGTCCGGGCCTTTCGGCCCGGCCCGGAATCCGACGTTCACGTCACGGACGCGACCCCCGGCCACACGGCCGGGGGTCTTTTCCGCCCCTGCGGGGCGGACCCCGTACCCCCCGGCCGTAGGCCGGGGTTTCCCGCCCCTTCGGGGCGGGGGGTGGTTGGTTGCGGTCGTGCGCCCTGTCCGTGCGGGGGTCGGTGCCGCACCGGGGTACCTCCTCGGCGGCGCACCGTGCGGGTAGTTTCTCCGGCTCCCCCTGGGAGCATGTGCGCCGCGCTGCGGGGGCACCCCGCCACGTCCCCTCCAGCCCGTAGAGCGACGCGCCCGCGGT
>NZ_JBPQTV010000385.1:0-5510 GCF_051386515.1 Streptomyces sp. URMC 123
CCGGCGCACAGGACGTGCGCCGGGCCGAACCCCCTGACGGCTCGTTACGCCGTCCCGCCCACGCGGGAGCGGCGGCTCACCGCAGGTGCGCCGTGTCGTTCAGCAGCCGCACCGACGCGTTGCCGTCCGCGTAGTACGCCACCGCCGACAGGGACGCCGCCGACAGCTCCATCCGGAACAGCGCCTCCGGCGGCGCCCCGAGCGCGAGCCGCACCAGCGTCTTGACCGGTGTCACATGCGTGACCAGCAGCACCGTCCGCCCCGCGTAGCGGGCCAGGAGCTTGTCGCGGGCCACGGACACCCGGCGGGTGACCGCCGCGAAGCTCTCGCCCCCGGGCGGGGCGGCCTTCGGGGAGGCGAGCCACGCGTCCAGCTCCGCCGGGTGGCGCTCGCGCGCCTCGGCGAAGGTCAGGCCCTCCCAGGCGCCGAAGTCGGTCTCCCGCAGCCCCTCCTCGACCCGGACCTCCAGGCCCAGCCGGTCCGCCACGGCCTCCGCGGTCTCGCGGCAGCGGCGCAGCGGCGAGCTGACGACGGCCTGGACGGTGCCGCGGGCGGCGAGGGCCGCCGCGACCTGCTCGGCCTGGCGCAGCCCGGCCGGCGAGAGCTCGGGGTCGGAGCCCCCGCTGCCGGAGAACCGCTTCTGGGGGGTGAGCGCCGTCTCGCCGTGCCGCAGCAACACGAACGTGGTCGCGGTGCCGAGGTCGGCGGGGGCGGCCCAGCCGACGGGCGCCGCCTTGGGCGCGGCGAGCACCTCCGCGTCCGCCTCGGCGACGGCCGGGGCCACCGGGGAGCGCGGCGCCGGCTCCGCCGCGCCGAGCGCGACTGCGCCGGCCGGGGCGACGTCGAGGGCGGCGGTGGAGCGGGAGGGCTCCCAGCGCCGGCCGGCCTTGCCGGCGTCCATCGCCTCGTTGGCGAGCCGGTCCGCGTGCTTGTTCTTCTCGCGCGGAATCCACTCGTAGACCACCCGCTCCGGCGGGAACGCCGTACGGGCCTCGGCGGCGAGCGGCCGCATCCCGGGGTGCTTGATCTTCCAGCGGCCGGACATCTGCTCGACGACGAGCTTGGAGTCCATGCGGACGCGGATCTCCGCCTCGGGGTCGAGCTCGTACGCGGTCCGCAGGCCGGCGATCAGCCCGCGGTACTCCGCGACGTTGTTGGTGGCCGTGCCGATGTACTCCGCGGCCTCGGCGAGCGGTTCGCCGGTGACGCCGTCGCGGACGACGGCCCCATAGCCCGCGGGCCCCGGGTTGCCCCGGGACCCGCCGTCCGCTTCCACGATGAACCGGCGCCGCGCGTCGCGCGGTGCCATCACAGCCCCGATTCGGGGGTGCGGACCAGGATGCGGCCGCAGTTCTCGCACCGGACGACGGCGTCGGGCGCGGCGGCCCGGACGTCGTTCAGCTCGGTGATGTCGAGCTCCAGCCGGCAGCCCTCGCAGCGCCGCTGGTAGAGCCGGGCCGCGCCGACGCCGCCCTGCCGCCCGCGGACCTTCTCGTAGAGGGCGAGCAGATCGGCGGGCACGGAGGAGGAGACGACCTCGCGCTCCTTGGTGAGGGTGGCGGCCTCGGCGTCGATCTCGCCGACGGCCGCGTCCCGCCGCGCCACCGCGTCGGCGACCTTGGCCTGGAGGGACTCGACCCGGCCGGTCAGCTCCCTGACCCGCTCCTGCGCGGACTCGCGCCGCTCCATGATCTCCAGGACGACGTCCTCGAGGTCGCCCTGGCGCTTGGCGAGGGAGACGATCTCGCGCTGGAGGTTCTCCAGGTCCTTCGGGGAGCTGACGGCCCCGGAGTCGAGCCGCTGCTGGTCGCGGGCGGCGCGCTGGCGCACCTGGTCCACGTCCTGCTCCGCCTTGGTCTGCTCGCGGGCGGTGTCGCTCTCCTCGGTCGTCGCGGCGACCAGCAGATCCCGCAGCTGGGCGAGGTCGGCGTTCAGGGTGTCGATCTCGGCGTGCTCGGGCAGGCTGCGGCGCTTGTGCGCGAGCTGCGAGAGGCGGACGTCCAGGGCCTGGACGTCGAGCAGTCGGATCTGGTCTGCGGGCGCGGCGTTCAGCGGGGGGCTCCTGGGGTGTCGGTGGGGTGGGTGGTGGACGCCGCGTGGGCGGTCCAGGGGTCGGTGACCGTGCGCGAGATGTGCGTGCGCAGCGCCCATCCCTTGCGGTCGGAGATCTCGTCGAGCTGGGCGGCGGCCTGCTCGACCCAGGGCCACTCGGTGGCCCAGTGCGCGGCGTCCACCAGCGCGAGCCCGTTCCCGGCGGACGACGCGGCGTGCTGCTGGGCCTCGGACGCGGGGTGGTGGCGCAGGTCCGCGGTGAGATACGCGTCGACTCCGGCGGCGCGCACCTGGTCGAAGAGGCTGTCGCCGGAGCCGCCGCAGACGGCGACGGTACGGATCGGGCGCTCGGGGTCGCCGGCCACCCTGATGCCCTGCGCGGTGGCGGGCAGCCGGGCGGCGGCGCGCTCGGCGAAGGCGGCGAGGGTCAGCGGCGGGTCGAGCTCGCAGATCCGGCCCAGGCCCCGGCGGCCGGCCGGGTCGTCGGGGTCGGGCACCAGGGGGCCGGTGACCCGCAGGTCGAGCGCGCCGGCGAGGGCGTCGGAGACCCCGGGGTCGGCGCGATCGGCGTTGGTGTGGGCGACGTGGAGGGCGATGTCGTGCTTGATCAGGGTGTGCACGACCCGGCCCTTGAAGGTGGACGCGGCGACGGTGGTGGTGCCGCGGAGGTACAGCGGGTGGTGGGTGACGAGCAGGTCGGCGCCGAGCCGTACGGCCTCGTCGGCGACCTCCTGGACCGGGTCCACGGCGAAGAGGACGCGGCCGACCTCGGCGTCCGGGTCTCCGCAGACGGTGCCGACGGCGTCCCATCCCTCGGCCCGCTCGGGGGGCCAGAGGGCGTCGAGCGCGGCGAGGACATCGGAAAGTGCGGGCACGGGGGAAAGGCTACCTGTCCCCCGCGCGCGCATCGCTATCGCGGCGTCCCGGACGGCGGGCGGCGGGCGGCCCCGGGGCGGGGGCCCGGTGCCCGACAGGCGCGGGGCCCGACGGGCGCGGGGCCCCGGGGGCCGACAGGCGCGGAGCCCGGGGCCCAGGGCCCGCGGCCGCTACTTCTTGACCAGGAAGCCGCGCAGGTCGTCCAGGACCTTGTCCGCGGCGGTGACGCCGAGCCCGAGGTACCAGGTCTCGTCCGGCACGTCCTTGGCCTGCCCGTTGCGCACCGCGGCCAGGTTCTTCCAGAGCGGGTTCTCCTCGGCGGTGTGCCGCTTGGTCGACTTGGGGTCGCCGTAGACACCGGTGAAGATCCAGTCCGCGTCGGCCTGGTCGATCCGCTCGGGGCCGACCTCCGCGGCGAGCTCGTTCACGTCCTGGTTCTTGGGCCGGGGCAGGCCGACGTCGGCGAGGACGGTGCCGATGAAGGACGCCTTCGCGTAGAGCCGGGTGCGGTCCGGCATGTAGCGCAGCATGGTGACGGTCGGCTTCCGGTCGCCGAGGTCGGTGCCGAGCGCGGTGGCCTTGGCGCGGTACGCGTCGAGCTTCGCCTTGGCCTCGGCGGTCTTGTCCAGGGCGGCGGCGTTGAGGAGGAAGTTCTCCTTCCAGGGGAAGCCGGGCCGGATGGAGAAGACCGTCGGCGCGATCTTGGAGAGTTTGTCGTACTGCGCGGCGGCGCGGAGCTTGGAGCCGAGGATCAGGTCCGGCTTCAGCTTGTGGATCGCCTCCAGGTTGAGGCTGTTGATCGTGCCCACGCTCTGCGGCTCGCCCGCGCCCTCGGCGAGGTAGCCGGGCACGCCGTCGTCGCCCTCGGTCGGGCTGTAGCCGACCGGCCGGATGCCGAGGGAGACCACGTTGTCGAGCTCGCCCACGTCCAGGACGACGACCCGCTCGGGCCGCTTCTCGATCGTCGTGGTGCCCATGGCGTGGGTGACGGTCCGCGGCCACTGGCCGGGCCGGGCGTCGGTGCCCATCTTCGCCGTGTCGGCGGCCGCCTTGCCGAAGTCCTTGCCGCCCTGGGCCACGGCCTTGCTGTCGGCGGCCTTGGCGGGGGCGGCGGATTCGGTCGCGCTCTTCTCCGCGCCGCAGGCCGCCAGCGAGAGGGCGGCGGCCACGGCGAGGGCGACGGCGGCTGCGCCACGGCGTCTGGGGTACATCACGTGCTCCTGGGGATTCGGGCCCTGCTACGAGGGGACGGGGGCCCTGGTTAGGGGAGCCTTACTTTAAGCACCTCCGTCGCTCGCAGCACAACCGCCACCGAAACCGGCGGAGAACCGGGCGACCGCCACCCTTATGTGTGAAGCCCCGCTACTGGCGGTGTTCGGGTCGGCGTGCGAAAACTACTTTCGGTCGCCGGAGGTGACGAGCTGATGACGGCCTGTGCCATCGAGACGGCCGCCGATGGCGGCACAACCCGACCGGCGCCCTTCACCATCGCCGCGGACGGCTCCTACGCCGCCCGGCTCGCGCTGGACCCCACGACGGGCAGCTGGTTCCCCGAGCGCTGGACCCTGGGCGGCCCGGAGCCGTACGCGGTGCCGCTCCCCGCCGACCAGCCGGAGGAGCCGGACAGCGAGGTGCTGCCCCTCAACGACGGGCGGGTGCTGATCCGGCGCCGGGTCGCCGCCCGGCACGACTTCGCGCTGCTGTACCCCACCGGGCCCGGCACCGGGGAGCTGCCCCTGGGCGCGGTCGAGCGGGAGCGGCTCGCCCTGCTGCCCCCGACGCCCGACGGCTCGGCGGCCTACGCGCTCGCCCCGGACGACGACTCGACCGCCGTATGGCAGGTGCACGGCGGCGAGGGCGGGGACGGCCCGCGGCAGGTGGCCGAGGTGCCCGGCCGCTGCTCGGGGGGCGCGTGGCTGGACCGTACGGGCCGGCTGCTCGCGGTGGACCAGGAGCTGGCCGGGCGGGTGAAGGCGGTCGCGGTCGACCTCGGGCGGGGCGGGGAGGTGAGCCCGCTGCTCCAGATCGCCGAGGAGAGCAACGACCGGCTGCTGCTGGCCGATCCGGACAGCGGGCTGCTGCTGGTGCGGTCCGACGCGCCCGGCCACGACCGGCTGGGCTGGGGGGTGCTCGGCAGCATGCGACCGGTGCGCTTCCCGGAGTGCCTGCGGCTGGCCGACGCCGCGGTGACGCCGTTCGCCGTGCAGCCGGGGCAGGTGCTGATGCCGGAGAGCTGCGGGGTGGCGCTGCGGATCGACGCGGCGGCGGGCAGCTGGGTCGGCGTGTGGCGGCCCCAGGAGCGGCAGTTGCGGCAGCTCGCCGCGCCGGAGGGCTGGCTGCCGGGCGCCGGGCTGTGGACGAAAGACGGCGAGCTGCGGCTGCCGTACACGACCGGGCGGGTGCGGTGCGGGCTGGCGCGGATGACGCTGCCGGAGCCGGTGCCGACGCCGGCGGCGGGCGCGGGTGCGGCGTCCCCGACCGGTACGACGCCCCCACTCGGTACGGCGTCCTCGTGCGGCACGGCGCCGGCTGTCGGGTCGGCGGGGGTCACGGGTGTTGCGGGGGGCGACACAGCGGTGGGG
>NZ_JBPQTV010000386.1:0-5501 GCF_051386515.1 Streptomyces sp. URMC 123
CCTCCGCTTGCCGCGAGCCCTCACCCCCGCGCGGCCGGGCCTCAACCCGGGCGCCCGCCCGGGCGTCAGTCCGAGTGCCCGGCCCCCGACCGTCCCCCTTCGACCGTGAGGACCACCCTCACCTGGCGACCCCGAGGTGACCCGCACATGAGCCGGATCTGCCTGGTCGTGCCGACCCATCGGTGCGACCGCCACGTCGTACGACTGCCGCTCGACGCCCTGGCCGCCGCGGGCCGCCTCCGGGCCGAGGGCCACGCGGTGACCGTCTGGGACCACCGGCTCCAGGACCGGCCGGGGACCGGTCCGTACACCCGCCCGCACACCGGCCCGCCCTGGGACCTGATGGTGTTCTTCTCCACGGTCACCGACAGCGCCCACGGCCACCCGCTGGATTTGGCTCCGGTGCGCGCGGCCGTCGACCGCGGCAGAACCCTGTGCCCCACCGCCCGCACCGTCGTGGTCGGGCCGCACGGCACCCTGCTGCCGGACGACACCCTCCGGGAGCTGCCGGTCGACCACGTCGCCATCGGCGAGTCCGAATCCGCCGCGGTGGGCGCCGTGCACGACCTGCTGGCAGGCACCGCGGCACCCGTACTGCCCGCCGCCCCGCCCCGCCCGCCGCTGCCGCTCGCCGACGGGGCGCGCGTGCCGTATCCGGACATCCCCCAGGTGGACTTCGCCCCACCCGCCTACGACCTGGTGCCGCTGGGCGCCTACACCGGCGAGGTCGTCCGCGGTGGCATGCCCCAGGCCGGCCCCTGCGGCATGGTGCTCGCGGCCCGCGGCTGCGCCGACGGCTGCTCCTTCTGCCGGACGTCCTTCGGCACCCGGGCGCGCGCCCGGCCGCTGCGCCGGGTGCTGGCCGAGGTGGACGCGCAGCGCGCCGGCGGCCTGGACTTCATCTGCTTCCTCGACTCCGGTTTCGGCGCCGACGCGGCCTACTACCGCGCCCTGTGCCGGCGGCTGCGCTGCCGGGACATCGGTTGGACGGGGCGGACCCGGCCGCGGACGGTGCTCGCCGGCAATGTCATCGAATGGGCGCGGGCCGGCTGCCGGGGGATGCGGCTCGGCGCCGTACCGCCCACGGAGTTCCGGGGGCCCGGCCACTGGTCGCCGGCGGGCGGGGAGATCCACGACGCCGTGCTCAAGCTCCGCGACGCCGGCATCACCCCCGTCGTGTCCCTGCTGCTCGGGCTGCCGGGCGACGACGCGTGCGCCGACGGCCGGCTGGTCGACTGGGCCGCGGAGCTGCCGGCCTGGTTCGGCGTGGAGCAGGTCTTCCTGCGCCCGGGCACCGCGCTCCACGACCGGATCGCCGCCCGGATCGGCGGTGGCACCGGGCCCGCCACCTGGCAGATGGTCCACGAGGTCAACCGCCGTTACCGGGCGTCCCACCCGGTGGACCTCGACGCGGTGGAGCGACGGCTGGCGATGCTGCCCAACCACGTGGGGAACGCCATGACGCCGGTCGGCTGAGGCGTGGGCCGGTCGGCCGGCCGGGACGGCGACCGTCGGGGACGGCGGTCGGCGGGGACGGCGACCGTCGGGGACGGCGGCCGATCCGGGCCGGGGCGCCGCGGGGGAGCCGCCCGTCCCGGGCCGGGTCAGTGGCCGGCGCCCAGCTCGATGAGCAGGACCCCGGCGGCGATGAGGCCGATGCCCAGGACCATGACCTTGGTGAGGGGCTCCCGGAAGAGGACACGGGACGCGACGGCGGTCAGGGCGACACCGGCCGCGGCCCAGATGCCGTACGCCACGCCGAGGGCCATCCCGCCGTCCAGGGCGAGGCTGAGAAGGGCGAAGGCGGCCAGATACCCGGCGCCCACGGCAAGGAACCACTTCTTCCGCCCGGCGCCCCGCGACGCCACGCGCAGACAGAGGGTGGCCGCGACCTCGGAGAGGATCGCGCCGATCAGAAAGACCCAGGTCATGAGCGGACCCCCGGCTCGCGCCGGTGCGCGGCCTGCGAGCCGAGCTCCACGCACAGCACCCCGCCGATGACCAGGGCGATGCCCAGGCCCATGGTGGCGGTCAGGGGGTCGCCGAAGAAGGCCGTGGCCAGGACGGCGGTCAGGGCGACACCGCAGGCGCCCCAGATGCCGTACGCGACGCCGAGGGCCAGCCCGGCGCGCAGCACGAGGGACAGGGCGGCGAACGAGCCCAGGTAGCCGAGGACCACCAGGGCGTAGAACGCGGGGTGGTCCAGCGCCGCGCGCAGCGAGAGCGTGGCGGCGACCTCCAGCAGGATCGCCGCCGTCAGCAGCAGCCATTTCCTCAGGTCCCTCATGCGGGGGCCTCCTCCCGAAGGAGTTCTTCGGCGACCGCGAGGAGGTGCGCGCGATCGCCGGCCGGTACGGGGAAGACGCCGGTGGCGGCCGCCGCCCAGTAGCCGTCGGCCAGCAGCCGCGCGGCCGTGAGCCGGCCGCGGACCGGGCCCTGCAGGTCGTCGGGCAGGGCCAGCCAGGGCTCGAAGTGCCGGACCCAGGTGCGGGTGAGGGCGTCGCGGTAGAGGGCGTCGGAATGGATCGCGAAGTCCGCCTGGTCGAACTCCTCGGTCAGGGACATCTCGACATAGGCGCGGATGCGCCGGTGCGGCGAGGCCGTCTCCACCGGCTGTCCCAGGCGGTCGCGCAGGAGCTTCTCCCACCGGGCGGCCACGTGCTCGACCACGGCGAGCATCAAAGCTTCCTTGGTCGGAAAGTGGTACATGAGCCCCGGCTTGGTCAGCCCCGCCTGCCGGGCCGCGGCGTCCAGCGTGATCGAGCCACCGCCGTCGGCCCGGAGCAGGTCGAGCGCACCGTCCAGGATTCGGTGCTTCGCGTTCCTCGTCACCCCTCTACTTTACCATCCGGAAGGTTAAGTAGCGCCGCCCGGCCCGGCGCCCAGCCTGCTCTCGATCCACGCGACGCCGAAGTCCACCACCGCTCGCGCGTCGAACAGATGGCTCTCCGCGGCCCCCACCCGCCCCCGGGTGCCGATGCCCGCGGCCAGCATGTCCCGACCGATCACCGTGAACGGCCACTCGCCCTCCGGCACCACCGAGGAGTAGTCGAACGCCTCGTCCTCGGTGTCGATGTCCGTGAAGCGCCGCCAGACGCGCCGCCCCTCGACGAGGATCGGCTGCTCGTACTCCACGAACCGCTTGCCCGGGGCCTCGGCGAGCGCCTCCGCGTGGTGGAGCAGCGTGATGGTGTCCAGCGGCGCGCCCAGCAGCAGCACCCGCCCGCCCCGCTCCACCAGCCGGGCCAGCGGGCTGCCCGGACCGTGCGGATGGTCCCAGGGCTGGTCGGCCATGAGCTCCTCCGCCGCCGCGCCGACCGCCACGAACCCGGCGTCGGGGTGCCGGCTGCGCACCGCGCCCGGCCAGTGGCGCAGCGCCTCCGGCAGCCGCCCGTTGTTGTGGTCCGCCTCGCTCAGCAGCGGGTCGAAGGCGGGGTGCTCGGCGCGCACCGCGTCCTGCCACTCCCGCGGCCAGGTGGTGAAGTCGTACGGCGGCGCGTCGTTCCACCCGCAGGGGGCCATCAGCGTCCCGCGGTCGCCCACCACCTCGCCCAGCGCCTCGATCACCGTCGGCGGGCCGCCCGCGACATAGCCGAGGGCGGACAGCCGGGTGTGAAACATGACCGTGTCGCCCTCGGCGAGGCCGAGAGCCCGCAGATCCCGGATCAGCCGGCCGCGGGTCACCGGGCCGTCGGAGAGCCGGAGAAGATCTTTTTCGTCCACGCCGGTGAGGCTAAGGGGACGGGTGGGTCGGCGGTACCGATTTTCTCGGGCGCCGTTCCGGTTTCCGGACGCCCGTGACGCACGGCGATCGCCGCCCGGCTGTGTCAGGTTCCCAGGGCGGGGTAACCGATGGGCTCCGAGGGACGCGAACCCCCGTCGGACCTCGGAGCGCGCGAGCGCGCGGCACAACCACCGAAAAATTCCGTCACCGGACCACCGGAGACGTCACCGGAACCACCGGAGAGGAGACAGACACCATGGCTACGGGTGAGACCGGATTCAGCGACATCGTGTTCGACCTGGTGTCCGTGCAGTACCACTCGCTCAAGGCGGGACACGACTACGGCCAGTACGTCCGCGACGCGGAGAACGCGGGCAAGAAGGAGATCGCCGAGTTCTTCCGCTCCGTGATGGAGGAGGACTCGCGGCGCGCCGCGGAGTGCCACCGGTTCCTGAAGGAGCTGTCGGGCACGGAGGACGCCGGGCCCGCCGCGCGCTGAACCGGCGCGGACAGCGCCCCCGGGTGGCCGGACCCGTGCTCACGGCACAAGCTGAACGCAGGGCCACCCGGTCACGGAGCCACCTGATCGTGGGGCGGCCGATCGGTCGCCCGTCGCAGGCGGACGGCCGTCGCGGGCGGCGAACGCCCGGCGGCCAGGTGGCCCGGCACCTTCGGAAAGGCAAGGAAAGATGGCACAGATCGATCCGACGCCCTTCGACCCGGTTCACGCCGCCTGGAACACGGTGGCGAGCTACGACGACTACGAGGCGGCCCAGGCGGCCGTCGACCGGCTCTCCGACGAGCGGTTCCCGGTCGAGAACCTCGACATCGTCGGCTCCGGACTGCGCCTGGTCGAACACGTCACCGGGCGGCTCACCAAAGGCCGCGCCGCGGCCCTCGGCGCCGCCAGCGGTGCGTGGTTCGGGCTGTTCATCGGCCTGCTGGTGGGGCTGTTCACGCCCGGCCCGACCTGGCTCGGGCTGATCCTGGGCGGCGTCCTCATCGGCGCCGTCTGGGGAGCGGTCTTCGGCTTCGCCGGACACGCCGCCACCGGCGGCCGGCGCGACTTCGCCTCGACGCGCACGCTCGTCGCCTCCCGCTACGACCTCGTCGTCCGCGGTGGCCACGCCGAGCGGGCCAGGGCCGTGCTCGAACGAGCGGGCCTCGTCGGCGACCGCCCCCAGCCGTACGACCGCCCCTAGCCGTACGGCCGCTCCGGTGCCGGGCCCACCCGGGGGCCTCGTACCCGGGGGCCACACGCCCGGCGGAGCGCCGGGCAGGCCGATCTCGATCAACGGAGGAAGCATGACCCAGCACGGACGGGACAAGATCGGACCGGTCCGGGACGACGAACTCAAACAGGAACTCCAGGGCGAGCTGCGGGCCAATCGCGCCCTGCGCGCCCACGAGCAGCAGGAACTCCAGCCCTCCGGCGAGGACCAGCCCGAGGTGAGCCGCGCCCCCAACGCGAGCTTCCCCGGCTCCGTACCGCCGGGGATGAGCCCCGAGCTCACGGTGGTCCGCACCGAGCTGGCCCGCCACCTCGAACGCGGCATCTACCCCGCGCGGCGGGACGCGGTGCTCAAGACGCTGCGCCGCCACAACGCCCCGGACCGGCTGCTGGACCTCGCGGAACGGCTGCCCGCGGACGCCGAGTTCACCAATGTCCAGGACATCGTGCGCGCGCTGAGCTGACCGGAACCGGAAGCGGAACCGTACGCAGGCGGGACCGCACGTCGTACGGCGTCGGCGCATGAGTACGCGTACTCATGCGCCG
>NZ_JBPQTV010000387.1:0-5443 GCF_051386515.1 Streptomyces sp. URMC 123
GTACCCCGGTGCGGCACCGACACCACCCGACCACCGGGCGCACGAACACCACCCCACCCCCCGGCCGAAGGCCGGGGCAAAAACCCCGCCCCTCCGGGGCGGGAGAGAGGGGTCGCGCCGAAGGCCGAGGCAAAGAGGTCCCGCCCCTTCGGGGCGAGGGTGGGGCGCGCCGAAGGCGCGTAGGGGTTGGGGCGCTCGCGTCGATGGCGGTCACGTCATGGGCGACGTCAAGGGCACGTGACCTCACGTCGGAAGCGCGCCGCAGGCGCCTGGCACGGGGAGTCATTCGATCAACCCATTGAACTTCCACCATGAGAAAACTATTCTCCACTGGTCAGAAGGCAAAGGCGCACAGAAGGAACCGCCCGCCGCGGCACCCGCGTCCGACACCTGATGGCACGGCGTGCCATCAGGAGAATGGAGTGACAGCCCATGCCCGCACCAGCGCCGTCCCCGCTGGCCGTCGTCGACGCCCGGCCCCTCGCACGGCAGGACGAAGTCCTGACCGACGCCGCTCTGACGTTCCTCGCGGAACTGCACCACCGCTTCACCCCCCGCCGGGACGACGCGCTCGCCCGGCGGCGGGAGCGCCGGGCGGAGATCGCCCGCGCCGGAACCCTGGACTTCCTGCCGGAGACCGCGCACATCCGCGCGGACCCCGACTGGCGGGTCGCCCCCGCGCCGCCCGCGCTGGAGGACCGCCGGGTGGAGATCACCGGCCCGACGGACCGTCGGATGACCGTGAACGCGCTCAACTCGGGCGCCCGCGTCTGGCTCGCCGACTTCGAGGACGCGTCGGCCCCCACCTGGGAGAACGTCGTTCAGGGGCAGCTCAATCTGATCGACGCCTTCGAGCGCCGGATCGACTTCACCAGCCCGGAGGGCAAGACGTACGCGCTGCGGCCGGCCGAGGAGCTCGCCACCGTGGTGACGCGCCCCCGCGGCTGGCACCTGGACGAGCGCCATCTGCGCGTGGACGGCCGCCCCGTGCCGGGCGCCCTCGTCGACTTCGGGCTGTATGTGTTCCACAACGCCCGCCGCCTGCTGGACCTCGGCAAGGGCCCGTACTTCTACCTGCCCAAGCTGGAGTCGCACCACGAGGCACGGCTCTGGAACGACGTCTTCCTGTTCGCCCAGGAGTACCTCGGCATCCCGCGCGGCACGATCCGCGCCACCGTGCTGATCGAGACGATCACGGCCGCGTACGAGATGGAGGAGATCCTCTACGAGCTGCGCGAGCACGCCTCGGGGCTCAACGCGGGCCGCTGGGACTACCTCTTCTCGATCATCAAGACCTTCCGCGACGGCGGCTCCCGCTTCGTGCTGCCGGACCGCAACGCGGTGACCATGACCGCGCCGTTCATGCGCGCCTACACCGAGCTGCTGGTGCGCACCTGCCACCGCCGGGGCGCGCACGCCATCGGCGGCATGGCGGCCTTCATCCCCTCGCGCCGCGACCCGGAGGTCAACGAGGTCGCGTTCCGGAAGGTCAAGGCCGACAAGGACCGGGAGGCGCGGGACGGCTTCGACGGCTCCTGGGTGGCGCACCCGGACCTCGTGCCGGTGGCCCGGGAGTCCTTCGACGCGGTGCTCGGGGAGCGCCCGCACCAGAAGGACCGGTCGCGCGAGGACGTCCACGTCACCGCGGAGCAGCTCATCGACATCGCCTCGCTGGACGCGCGGCCGACGTACGAGGGTCTGCGCAACGCCGTGGGGGTCGGAGTCCGTTACATCGAGGCGTGGCTGGGCGGCCGGGGCGCCGTGGCGATCTTCCATTTGATGGAGGACGCCGCCACGGCGGAGATCTCCCGTTCGCAGATCTGGCAGTGGATCGACGCGGGCGTGGTCTTCGACAACGGGGAGAAGGCCACGCCCGAGCTGGTCCGCCGGGTGGCCGCGGAGGAACTGGCGGCGATCCGCGCGGAGTCCGGCGAGGAGGCGTTCGCGGCGGGCCGCTGGCAGCAGGCGCACGACCTGCTGCTGACGGTGGCCCTCGACGAGGACTACGCCGACTTCCTGACGCTGCCGGCGTACGAGCTGCTCGACTGACGGGCCGTCAGCACAGCTCGTCCGGCACGCCGAACCCGTACGACCGCACCGGCGGCGGACCGCACCACGCGCCCGGCGGGGACCGACCGCCCCCGCCGGGCGCGCCGTGCCGTGGCGCCGCCGGTCAGCCCGGGAGCGGGCCGTCCCCCAGCGGGTTGAGCTGGTCCGCGTCGCCCTCGAACGCGTACAACAGCAGGTCGGCCATGGTGAACTCGCGGCGGCGTGCGGCCGGCAGGGTGGGCCGCCAGTGCGGCTGGCGCACGATGGAGACGGCGCTGCCCTCCATGGCGCGGTGGAACACCTCGGCGACGAGATGCCCGCCCACGCCCGTCAGCCGCCCGGGCCGGCGGGGGTTCACCTCCGCCTCGCGCAGGACGTAGAACCACAGTGGGGTGTGCTCGACGATGTCCCGGCGCATCGGCTCCGGCAGCCCGTCCAGCAGCGCCCCGCCGTTGCCGTGCCCCACCAGGATCTGGTCGGCGGTCAGCGGTTCGATCCCCATCTCGCGGGCCATCTGGGGACCGGTGGCCAGCTCCACCATCGCGGCCCGGGTCAGGTTGCGGAAGGCGAGGTTGCGGTGGGCGGGCGGCGGGGCGGGCCGGCCGCGCTCGGCGAAGCTGCCGGTGGGCAGCGCCGCGAGGGGGTCGACCAGCCGGGTGTCGATCCGCCGTGCCACGTTGAACTCGCGGTCGGGCACGGCGAGGTCGTCCCGCCCGGCCTCGGTGAAGTCGAACAGCCGCCGGAAGTCGGCGATCCAGTTGCTGGGCAGCCGCAGCAGGGCGCCGGACTCCGGGTCGTCGAGGTCGGAGAGGTCGTCCGGCCCGGGGCTGAGGTTCCCCGAGGTGCCGCTGAAGCGGAACAGCGCGCCGAGGGTCGCCGGGCCGCCCGGCCCGCCGTTGCCGTTGAACACCCGGTTCCACTGGTAGCTCTCGCGCACCATGCTGTGCCCGAACCGATAGGCGGCCACGGAGAATTCGATGGGCATGGTGGGCCGGTCGCCGGGCGTGGCGGCCCGGAAGGGCCCCGGCGTGCCGGCCGGCGGCTCCACGAAGCGCCGTCCGTGGGCGAAGACCCGGGCCACGATCTCCGGGTCCACGACGCGCGGCAGGAAGTCGGTCCGCAGCATCCACTGGTAGTGCTTGACGACGAGGTCCCGCGCGCTGCGGAAGATCAGCGGCTCCGGCATGCCGCGCTCGGCGAGCCACTGGTGCACCCGGTTGTGGAAGCGGATGAACGCCAGGTGGAGTTGGCCGATCGCGAGGTTCTCGTCGTTGCGGGCGTCGGGGATCAGCGGGGCCCGCCGGTCCGCGCGGGTGCCGCCGGCCGCCTCGCCGGCGCGCGGCAGGTCGAAGCCCTTCTGGTCGGTGTTGGCCGGCGGCAGCCCCGGGGGGAAGCCGGTCCCCACCGTGTCGCCCGTCCTCAGCCGGCCGTCGGGCTCGTAGAACCGGCTGCTGCTCGCGTGGCGCGGCCCGAGCCCGTAGACGGAGTCCAGGTCCAGGGCGGGCGAGCGGCCCTGCATCAGCTCCTCGACGGAGACGGGTTCGCCGAGCCCCACCCGGGTGTTGTCGAGCGTCAGGTCGTGGTCCACGAACTGGCCGAGATAGGTGTACCCAGCGGGCACCCCGGGCTGGGAGTCGGGGGCGGGCCCCGGCTCCGGCGAGGTCATCGCCTCCGCCAGGGCGGCCCGCGCCTCCTCGCCGAGCTGGACGCCCTTCTCGCGGCTGAGCCGGGAGAAGCGGAAGGCGAGTTGCTGTTCGGCCGCGGTGGCCGGCCGGGCCACCGCCCGGCCGCCGTCGAACTCCCTCACGCGCCCCTCGTCGACCACGAAGAACGCCTCACGGTTGTGTCGGTGCACTGCTGAATCCCCCGTCCTGTCCCCCGTTTCCCCGGGTGCTCGTCGGACGCGCCCCAAGGAACCGATCCGTCCGGTTGTGCCGGGAATGACCGTTCCCGACTACTAGGACACGGATGGGGGGTGAATGGTTCAGGGGCGGTTCACGGGTGGACGGCGGGCAACGCCGCGGCGGCCGTCGGGGCCGGCTCCGATGCCGACCCCGGTGCCGGCTCCGAGCGCCGCGCCCCCAGGTGGTTGAAGAGCAGGTTGAGCACGATCGCCACCACACAGCCGGTGCTGATGCCCGAGTCCAGCACCACCAGCAGATCGGCCGGGAGGGCGTGGTAGAAGTCCGGGGCGGCGATGGGGATCATGCCGATGCCGACCGCCGCCGCGACGATCAGGGCGTTCTCGCCCTTCTCCAGCGCCGCGCCGGCCAGGGTCTGGATGCCGCTGGCGGCGACCGAGCCGAACAGCACGATCCCCGCCCCGCCGAGCACCGGCAGCGGCACCAGCGCGATGACGGAGGCGGCGACGGGGCACAGGCCCAGCAGCACGAGGATGCCGCCGCCGGTGGCCACCACGAACCGGCTGCGCACCCCGGTCATCGCCACCAGCCCGATGTTCTGGGCGAAGGCGCTGCACGCGAAGCCGTTGAAGAGGGGGCTGACGGCGGTGCCGAGGGCGTCGGCGCGCAGCCCGCCGGCCAGGGTGCGCTCGTCGGCCGGGCGGTCCACGATCCGGCCGAGGGCCAGCATGTCGGCGGTCGACTCGGTCATGCAGACCAGCATCACGATGCTCATCGAGACGATGGCGGCGATCTCGAACTGGGGCGCCCCGAAGTGGAAGGGGGTGGGGAAGCCGACGAGGTCGGCGCCGCGGAGGGCGTCGAGGCGGGTCATGCCCAGCGGGATCGCGATCAGGGTGCCGGCCGCCAGGCCGAGCAGGATGGCGATCTGCCGGAGGAAGCCGCGCAGCACCCGGCGCAGCAGCAGCACGAGGGCGAGGGTGAGCGCCGCCATGCCGAGGTTCTTCAGCGAGCCGTGGCCGGCCGCGTGCGGGTCGCCGCCGCGGGCCCAGCCGAAGGCCACCGGCAGCAGCGAGAGCCCGATCAGGGTGATGACCGTGCCGGTGACCACGGGCGGGAAGAAGCGGACCAGTTTGCCGAAGAAGGGGGCGACGGCGAAGCCCAGCGCCCCGGCGACGAGCACGGCACCGAAGATCACGGGGAGGGCGTCGCCGGGTCCCTGGGCCGTGCCGATGGCGATCATCGGGGTGACCCCGGCGAAGGACACCCCGTTGACGAACGGCAGCCGGGCGCCGATCCGCCAGACCCCGAGGGTCTGGAGCAGGGTGGCGAGGCCGGCCGTGAACAGGCTCGCCCCCATCAGGAAGGCGGTCTGCGCGGCGGTCAGCCCCAGCGCCGGCCCCAGGATCATGGGCGGGGCCACCACGCCGGCGTACATGGCGGCCACGTGCTGGAGGCCGCTGGTGAGCATCTTCAGCGGCGGCAGGGTCTCGTCCACCGGGTGCCGGGCCCGGGTGGGGGCGGGAGTGGCG
>NZ_JBPQTV010000388.1:0-5431 GCF_051386515.1 Streptomyces sp. URMC 123
GCCCCCCGCGCGCCCCGGCGAGTCCCGCTCGCGGCCGCCCGCGCGCCCCGGCGAGTCCCGTTCCCGCCCCTCCTCGCGCCCCAGCGGGTCCGCGCAGATGAATTCGCTCCAGACCGCCTTGCCGTTGCCGCGCGACTCCACGCCCCACACATCGGCCAGCCGGTCGACCAGCAGCAGGCCGCGCCCGGAGACCCCCGCCTCGCCGGGCTCGCGGCGGCGCGGCCAGGTGCTGGAGGAGTCCTGCACCTCCACCCGTAGCCGCCGCTCGGGCCCCGGGAACATCCGGACCGTGACCACCGCCCCGCCGTCGGTGTGCAGCAGGGCGTTGGTCATCAGCTCGTCGGCGACGAGCTCCACCTCGTCGGCCCGGCCGCGCGCGCCCCAGGTGCGCACCGCCTCGCGGACCATGTGCCGGGCGGCGGTCAGCGCCTCGGGGTCGGCCGGGGAGACGTGCTGGTGGAGGCGGCGTCCGGGCTGCGCGGGCGCGCCGGTGCGGCGCAGCAGGAGCAGCGCCATGTCGTCCTCGCCGCCGCGCTCCCCCATCACCTCGCAGAGGTGGTCCGCGAGGTCGTCGACCTCGTGGGGGCCGTGCCGCACCGCGTCGGCCAGGAGGCGCATGCCCTCGTCGAGGTCGGCGCCCGGCTGCTCGACGAGGCCGTCGGTGAACATCAGCAGCGTCTCGCCGGCGTCCAGTTCGACGGGCGTCACGGGGTAGTCGGGGCGGCCGAACTGCGCGGAGAGCCCGAGCGGCAGCCCGCCCGCGACGGGCAGCGGGGTGCAGGTGCCGTCGGTGTGCCGCACACAAGGGTCGATGTGGCCGGCCCGGACGATGCGGACGGTGCCGGTCTCGGGGTCGGCCTCGGCGTAGGCGCAGGTGGCGAAGCGGTCGGTGTCCAGCTCGCAGAGGAAGAAGGAGGCGCGGGCGAGCACGGTGGCGGGCGAGTGGCCCTCGGAGGCGTAGGCCCGTACGGCGATCCGCAGCTGTCCCATGACGGCCGCCGCGTGAGTGTCGTGCCCCTGGACGTCGCCGATGACGGCGCCGACCCGGCCGCCGGGCAGCGGGATCACGTCGTACCAGTCGCCCCCGATGTCCCGCCCGGTGCGGGCGGAGCGGTAGCGCACGGCGAGCTCTGTGCCGGGGAGGTTCGGGATGGTGCGCGGCAGCATCGCGGTCTGAAGGCCCTCGGCCAGGTCGTGCTCCTGGTCGAAGAGCATGGCGCGCTGGAGGCCCTGGGCGATGGAGCTGCTGAGGGCGACCAGCAGGTTGCGCTCCTCCGGGGTGAAGGAGTTCTTGTCCTGGTAGAGCAGCCCTATGGCGCCCAGCGGGCGGGCCTGGGCGATCAGCGGCAGATAGGCGGCCGCGGAGACGTTCAGGGGCTCGATGTGCGGCCAGAGCCTGGGGTAGCGGGCGGCGAACTCCTCCCGGCTGGTCATGAAGCGGGGGGTGAGGGTGCGGATGACCTCGCTCATGGGGTACTCGGCGTCGACGCGGGTCCACTCCAGCTCCGGCACGTTGCTGCCGGGCAGCCCCTCGGCGACGACGTGGATGCGGCCGTTCTCCAGCAGGCCCATGACCAGGCTGACCGGGCCCAGCCGGCCGAGGCCGCTGCCGCGGGTGTCGCTGAGCAGGTCGATCACGTCCCGCACGGTGATGGCGTGGGCGAGCGCGGCGGTGGTCTCCTCGACCACGCTGGTCTGGCGGCGGCGCTCCTCGTCGAGGGCGAGCCGCTCCGTGGAGTCGGTCAGCTCCTGGGTGGCCTCCCGGACGATGCCGACGATGCGGTGGGCGCGCCCCTCGGCGTCCCGCAGGACGTGTCCCTGGGTGTGGGCCCAGCACAGCGAGCCGTCGCGGCGCCGGATGCGGAAGTAGGCGCCGTAGGAGCTGCTGCCGTCCCGGAGGGCGTCGGCGACGACGGCGTCGATCCGGGCGGACTCGGGCCCGGGGACGCGGGAGGCGAGGGTGGCCGGGTTCCCGTCGTACTCCTCCGGGGGCATGTCGAACAGTTCGAGCGCGGGGGCGTCCATGTGCATCCGGCCGCTCTCCAGGTCCCAGTCGAAGCCGCCCATGCGGTTGAGGGCGAGCTTGGTCTCGGAGCGCATGGGCCAGTCGTCCGGCAGCGGGGCAGCGGCCGGCGGCACTCCCCCATCGCCCATCTCGCCCTCCGACGCGGTCGACCGCGTTCAGCGGTACATCCGTGGCGCCGGAGCCGGTCCGGACCACACTCAGCGCCACTCTGCCACCTTTTGCCCGGTTTTTCGAAGGGGCGCGAGCCGCTCGCCCGTTCGTCGCGCCGGGGCCCGGACCGTTCGACCGTTCGCCGAGCACCTCGGCCGTATCCGCCAGCTGGCGGATACCTCCGCCCCTCGGCCGCGGCACGCTCGAAGCGTTCCCGCAGGAGGTGCGCGGAGGCTCGCCCGTACGGCCCCCGCCCCCACGTGCGCGCACCTACCGGCCTCGACGGAAAGGGGTGTTCCCGGTGACCCGTCCCGCCCGACAGCAGGTTGGCGGAGCCACGACGACCCCGCGGCGCACCGACGACCGGGCGCTGGCGGAGCTGCAACGAGAACACGGGCGGGCGCTGTTCGGCTTCCTGCTGGGCCTGACCTACGGCGACCGGCAGCGCGCCGAGGACCTGGTCCAGGAGACGCTGGTGCGCGCCTGGCAGCACCCGGAGGCCCTGGAGAGCACCCATGAGTCCATGCGGCCCTGGCTGTTCACGGTGGCCAGACGGCTGGCGATCGACGCGCGCCGGGCCCGCCGGGCGCGCCCGCACGAGGTGGGCGACCACGTCCTGGAGAACGCCTCGGCCGCCGTGGACCACGTGGAGCGGTCCGTGGCGGCACTGGACGTCCGCCAGGCGCTCGGGTCCCTCAGCCGCGACCACCGGGCGGTGCTGGTGGAGGTGTACTTCCGGGGGCTGTCGGTGATCGAGGCCGCGGAGGTGCTGGGGATACCGCCGGGCACGGTCAAGTCGCGCACGTACTACGCGCTGCGGGCGCTGCGCAGTGCGCTGCCCGCGTACTCCGCCGCCGCGGCGGAGTGACCGCCCGTACGCGCCCCGGGGCGACGGCGCGTACGGGCGCGGGCGAAGCTCAGGGCTCCGGTACGCGGTCGCGGGCCGCCTCCCGGGCCACCTCCGTGCGGGAGCGCAGGCCCAGCTTCCCGAGGATGTGCGAGACATGGGTCTGCACGGTGCGCCGGGACAGATAGAGCTCCGCGGCGATCTCCGGGTTGGACCGGCCGTCCGCGACCAGCAGGGCCACCTTGAGCTCGGCGGGCGTCAGGGCCTCCCACCCCGTGGCCGGGCGGCGCCGCGCGGCCCGCCGGCCGCGCCGTACGCCCAGGGGCCGCAGCCGCGCGTCGGCGCGGGTGGTGTCCCAGGCGGCGCCGAGCCGGTCGTAGAGCCCGACGGCCCGGTGGAGCGCGTCCCGGGCCGTGTCCAGGTCCCCGCGCCAGGCCGCCGCGGTGGCGAGGTCCTCCCAGGCGCGGCCGAGCAGCAGCGGCCGGGAGACGTCCTGGTAGTAGGCGACGGCCTGCCGGATCGGCCCGGGGTCCTGACCCAGCAGCCCGCGGCAGCGGGCCGCCGCGGCGGCCAGCCCGGGGTGGCCGGGGTCGGCCGCGGCCTCCTGCTCCGCCGCGGCGACGGCCGCCCGGGCCGTTCCGGCGTCGCCCGCGTCGACGGCGAGCCGCACGGTGTCGGGCAGCAGCCACACCCGCTCCTGGCCGAGGTCGGCCGCGTGGTCCGGGAGCAGCGCGGCGGCCAGAACGGCCAGCGCGGCGCCGATGTCGCCCTCGCGCTCGGCCAGCAGCGCCCTGGCCAGCAGCAGATAGGTGCTGTTCGCGCGGGCCGAGCCGCCGGGCGGGCAGGGGCCCTCCCCCACCCGCTCCACCAGCTCCACCCGCTCGCGCGCCTCCCGGCGGCAGTCGCGGTGGCCGAGGATCAGCGCCGCGAGCCCGTGCGCCAGGGGAGGCATCCAGGCGTCGGCCACGGACAGCCGGAGGGCCGCCGCCACGCACTCCAGCGCCGCGGGCCAGTGCCCGGTCCAGAACTCCAGAATGGCCCGGGTGGCGGCCACCCCGGCGAGCCGGCCCACCGAGCCGGCGGCCACCGCCACCTCCTTGGCCTCGTCGAGGGCGGCGCGCGCCTCCGCGGGCCGGTCCAGCGCGCACAGCAGGTCCGCCTGGTTCATCAGGATGTGGAGGCGGAGGTCGCCCGCCGCGGCGGACCGCCGGGCCGCCCGGACGCCGAGGGCCATCTGCCGTACGCTCTCGGCCGATCTGCGGCGGCGCACCAGCACCATGGACAGCGCGTGGTGCGCCTGGGCCAGGGCGGCGGGGTCGCCCAGTACGGCGGCCCGGGCCACGGCCTGTTCGGCGAGCGCGGCGGCCTCGGCGTGCCGGCCCCGGCCCGACAGGACGAGTGCCCGGAAACCGGTGAGCCGGGTGGCGCGCTCGGGGCCGATCGCCGGCTCGCGCAGGGCCGCCTCCGTGACCTCCAGCGCCTCGGCGTACCGGTCGCGGGCGAGCAGCCCGCGCACCAGTATCTCGTCGAGCGCAGCCCGGCGCGCGGGGTCGGCCGCGCGGTCGCGGAGCGCGACGACCATGTCGACGGAGTCGGGGCGGCGCAGCAGTACGGCCGCCGCGGCCAGCCGTTCCTCCAGGAGGGCCCGGTCGGGGGCGTCCAGGGCGTGTACGTGCGAGACGGCCCACCGGATCAGCCGGGAGGCGGTGCCGGGGAGGCGGGCGACGAGCGGGTCGGCGGCCCGTACGAGCCAGTGCGGCGCCCAGCCGTCCATCAACTCGCCGGCGCCGAGGAGTTGGTCGGCGACGGTCTCCACCGGCGCGCCCGCGTCGGCCAGGGCCCGGGCGGCGGCCCGGTGGAGCGCCGCGCGCACCGTGCGCGGCAGGCTCGCGTGGAGCGCCTGGCGGACCACGGGGTGGCGGAAGCGCAGCCGCTCCTCGGCCGTGTCGAGCAGTCCCGCGGCCAGGGCCTCGTCGAGGGCGGGCAGCAGGGTGCGCGGGGTCTGCTCCATGACGGTCGCCAGATCGGCGGCGGTGAACTCGGCGCCCAGCAGGGCGGCGGCGCGCAGGGTGTCGAGCGCGCCGGCGCTCAGATGGCCGAGGTGGTCGACGATCTCGGCCAGGGCGAGCGGGGAGCCGCTGTCCACGGTGCGCCAGGGCGCGTCGGCGTCGAAGGAGTGCGGGGGTGCGGCCAGCGCCGGGTCGGTCACCTCGGCGGTCCCGTCGCGCACCACGACGGCGCCGGCGGCGGTCAGCGCCGCGGTCAACGTCCTTACGTAGCGGGGGTTTCCGCCGGCGAAGGCCAGTACGGAGCGCAGCCGCGGGCCGGCGGGGGCGCCCGTCAGCGCGCCGGCGAGGCGGGCGGTCTCCTCCTCCGTGAGGGGCGGGAGCGGGAGCGCCGCGCCGCCG
>NZ_JBPQTV010000389.1:0-5412 GCF_051386515.1 Streptomyces sp. URMC 123
CGTCCCCCGCGGAGACGTCCCGCGTCGGCCCCGCGCCCACCCCGCGCGGGAGCAACAGCGCCAGCGCCGCCGCCGCGGCGACCGCGACGAGCAGGATCGCCCCCGCCGCCGCGTACCGCACCCGCGCGCACGGCCGGCGGCGGCCCGCCGCGGTCGGCCGCAGCACCTGGCCCCTGATCACGCGCGCCCCCGCGGGGCGGTCGTCCGGCCCGACCTCGACCGGGCGGGGAGCGGGGATCACCCGCGTGGGATCGAGCGCGCGCCCGGGGGCGGGAGCCGCCCGGCGCGGCCCGGATGCACGGTGGGACATGGGCCCGGATCATTCACGGCGCGCCGACGGCTGTCCAATCGGGTCGCGGGTGGGAAATGTCCCAATCAGCAGGCAACGCAAGCGAGTTGAAAGAGCGGGCCGCACCCGCGCGGGCAGGTGGGACCCGGTGCGCCCGATCGCGGCCGGGCCCGCCGTCGCCCAGGAGGCGCCGCGCCCCCGGCAGGCAGGGGAGCCCGCCACGGCACCAACGGTGGACCCCACCGTCACGCGTGTTGACGCCTCGCGCACCCGCCCCGAGGATCGGGGGATGGCGTACGACGCTGATGTGATCGTGGTCGGGGCGGGGCTGGCCGGGCTGGCCGCCACCGCCGAACTCGCCGACGCGGGCCGCCGCGTGCTGCTGCTCGACCAGGAGCCCCCGGGCTCCCTCGGCGGGCAGGCCCACTGGTCGCTCGGCGGCCTGTTCCTCGTGGACACGCCCGAGCAGCGCCGGCTGCGCGTCAAGGACAGCCGCGAACTGGCCTGGCAGGACTGGCTGGGCACGGCCGGCTTCGACCGCCCGGAGGACCACTGGCCGCGCCGCTGGGCCGAGGCGTACGTGGACTTCGCCGCGGGGGAGAAGCGGGCGTGGCTGCACGCGCAGGGCCTGCGGCTGTTCCCCGTGGTCGGCTGGGCGGAGCGCGGCGGGTACGAGGCCACGGGCCACGGCAACTCCGTACCCCGCTTCCACATCACCTGGGGCACCGGGCCCGGCGTGGTGGAGCCGTTCGAGCGCCGGGTGCGCGCCGCGATGGCGCGCGGCCGGGTGACCGCGCTGTTCCGGCACCGGGTGACCGGCCTGTCCGCGACGGCCGGCGCCGTGGACACGGTCAGCGGCGAGATCCTCGCGGCCAGCACCGCCCCCCGCGGCACAGCGAGCGGCCGCGAGGTGGTCGGCGGGTTCGAGCTCCGCGCCCAGGCGGTGGTCATCGCCTCCGGCGGCATCGGCGGCAACCACGAGCTGGTGCGCCGCAACTGGCCGGCCCGGCTGGGCACGCCGCCGCGGCGCATGCTCTCCGGCGTGCCCGCGCACGTCGACGGGGAGCTGCTCGCCGTCGTCGAGGCGGCGGGCGCCCGGCTGATCAACCGCGACCGCATGTGGCACTACACCGAGGGCATAGAGAACTGGAATCCGATCTGGGCCCGGCACGGCATCCGCATCCTGCCGGGCCCGTCCTCGCTCTGGCTCGACGCGCGCGGCCGCCGGCTGCCCGTTCCGCTGTTCCCGGGCTTCGACACGCTCGGCACCCTCGAACACATCATGGGCACGGGGTACGCGCACACCTGGTTCGTGCTCAACCGGCGCATCATCGGGAAGGAGTTCGCGCTGTCGGGCTCCGAGCAGAACCCGGACCTGACCGGCCGCAGCGTGCGCGACGTGCTCGCCCGCGCCCGGGCCGACGTGCCCGCCCCGGTCCGGGCGTTCATGGACCACGGCCGCGACTTCGTGGTGGAGCGGAACCTGGGCGCGCTGGTGCGCGGCATGAACGCGATCACCGGGGAGTCCCTGATCGAGGAGGCCGCGCTGCGCCGCGAGGTCGTCGCCCGGGACCGGGAGGTGGGCAACCCCTTCGGCAAGGACCTCCAGATGGCGGCGGTGCGCGGGGCTCGCGCCTACCTGGGCGACCGGCTGACCCGTACGGTGGCGCCGCACCGGCTGCTCGACCCGGCGGCCGGCCCGCTGATCGCCGTCCGGCTGAACATCCTCACCCGCAAGACCCTCGGCGGCCTGGAGACCGATCTGTCCTCGCGGGTGCTCGACGGGAGCGGCGCGCCCCTCCCCGGGGTGTACGCGGCGGGGGAGGCGGCCGGCTTCGGCGGTGGCGGGGTCCATGGCTACCGCTCCCTGGAGGGAACGTTTCTCGGCGGGTGTCTCTTCTCCGGCCGTACGGCGGGTCGCGCGGCGGCCCGCGCCGTGGGCTGAACGGCCGGGCCGGCCCCGTAGCGGCCGCCCGCGCCGATCGCGTACCGCCTCAACTCGTGGAGTCCCCACGTCCCAGCGGGAGTTGACGTCACCCACACGGCTGGAAATCGCTTTCCGTCTTGACGCGGAGCAGTGACTACCGGTTTGCTGTGCGTGATCATTGGCCAGGGCCGCGCGGCCCCCTGGACGACCCGCCGCCGGCCCGACCGCACCGCGTGAACTGAACCCCGCGAGACCCGTCACATCTCCAGAGGGACGCCCCGGCACGGGGGCAGAAGGTGGCCGCACTGTGGTGGAGGACGTTCGAGAATGACTCCGCCGCCTCCGCTGGGCAGGTCGAGGAACCGGGACGGCCTCGGCTTCGACCCCGCGCTGGACGACACCGCCCTCGCCACCGTGCGCGACGCCCTCGTCCAGGGCCGCTGGGACGAGGCCCGCACCCTGCTCGCCGAGACCGGCGACGACTGGGACCGGCGCGGCCACCGGCTCGTCGTCCTCGCCCAGGGCCGGACCAGCGCCGCCTGGGCCCACGACTGGGCCGCCACCGAACCCGACAGCCCCGACGCCGCCGCCCTGCTCGCCTGCGCCCTGGTGTTCCGCGCCCTCGCGGGCAAGGAGCACCCCGGGACCGCGCGCGCCGCCTGCCGCGCCGCGGCCCGCATGGCCCCCGCCGACCCCACCCCCTGGCTGGGCCTGCTGATCCTCGCCCGCCGGCTGGGCACCGACGAGGAACGGCTCCAGGTCTTCGACCAGGTGCGCGGCCGGCACCGCGAGCACCACCACGCCCACCATCTGATGACCGCCTGCCTGGCCGAGCGCCAGCAGGGCACCGAGGACGACCCGTTCCACGAGGTCTACGACTTCGCCTCCTGGGCCGCCGAACAGGCCCCCGCCGACTCCCCGCTGGCCGTGCTGCCGGTGGTGGCGCACGCCGAGCGCCACCGCGTCCTGGCCACCGCCGGCGCGGGTCCCCACGGCCCGGCCGTCGCCGGCTACTGGACCACCCGGCGGGCCCGCCAGGTCATGAAGGCCGCCTTCGACTGGTGGCTGGAGTGGGACGGCGACGACCACCCCCGGCACAAGGTGGATCTCAACTTCCTCGCCTACGCCAAGGTCCACGAAGGGCGCATGGCGGAGGCCGCCGCGCTGTTCGACCGGATCGGGCCGTACGCCAGCACCATCCCCTGGAGCTATCCCGACCGCGACCCCGCCAAGGCGTTCCGCGCCGCGCGCCGGGCCGCCTACGGGGCGGCCTGACGCACCGACCGCACCCACCGCACCGCCCGCGGCCGGCGAGCCCCGCCGGTCCGCCCGCCCACCAGCCCCCGTACCCGAAGGACTTCGCGCCCATGCTGACCGACGGCACCAGCGAGATCAGTACCTTCAAAGGCCAGGAGAGAGCGCTGCGCGCCGACCGCATCGGCACCGCGGCGCTGCTGCTCTCCGTGCTCGCGGCCAGCGCCCCCCTGATGGTGGTCGCCGGCGTCATGCCCACCACCTACGGGGTGATGGACATCGTCGGACAGCCCCTGCTCTTCGTCATCCTCGGCGTGGTGATGGTGCTGTTCAGCGTCGGCTACGCCGAGATGAGCCGCCATGTCCACAACGCCGGCGCCTTCTACGCCTATATCGCCCGCGGCCTCGGCGGCACCGCCGGCGCCGGCGCCTCCTGCGTGGCGCTCGTCGCCTACAGCGCCCTCCAGATCGGCATCTACGGCATCTTCGGCTTCGAGGTCTCCGGCCTCCTCGACCGGCACCTGGACATCACGCTCGCCTGGTGGATACCCGCCGTCCTGGCCGTGGCCCTGACCGGGGTGCTCGGCGCGCTGAAGATCGACCTCAGCGCCAAGGTGCTCGGCGTGCTGCTGGTGATCGAGTGCGTGCTGGTCCTCGTCGCCGACATCGCGTTCGCCGCCGACCCCGGCGCCGACGGGCTGTCGCTGCGCGCCTTCGACCCCGCGACGCTCTCCGGTGCCGGCCTGGGCACCGCCCTGTGCTTCGCCGTCGCCGCCTTCGTCGGCTTCGAACAGGCGCCGGTCTACGCCGAGGAGACCAGCCGGCCCCGGACCGTCGTCGCCCGGGTGATGTTCCTCGCCGTCGTCTTCGTCGCCGTCTTCTTCGCCCTGAGCTCCTGGCTGATCGGTGTCGCCTCCGGCCCCTCCAAGGTGCTGGCCGACGCCGATGAGCAGGGCCCCAACCTGCTGTTCTTCCTCAGCGAGGCCCGGCTCGGCGGCACCTTCACCGATCTGCTGCACCTGTTCTTCGTGACCGGCATCTTCGCCTCGATGCTCAGCTTCCACAACGTCGTCGCCCGCTACGCCTTCGCGATGGGCCGCGAGGGCCTGCTGCCCGCGGCCGTCGGCCGCACCTCCCGCACCAGCGGCGCGCCGGCCATCGGCTCCCTGCTCCAGAGCCTGGTGGCGCTCGCCGTGGTCATCGCGTTCGCGGTCACCGACGACAAGCCCGCGGGCGATCCCACCGCCCCCGTGCTGCGCCTGTTCACCTGGCTGGGCAACGTCGGGGCGCTCGGGGTGATCCTGCTGATGGCCACCGCCAGCGCCGCCGTCATCGCCTTCTTCGTGCGGCGCGGCGCCGCCCGGCCCCAGGCCGTCCGGCTGGTCTGCTCCGGTGTCGCCGGGCTCGCGCTCCTCGCCGTCCTGGCCTTCGCGGTCAAGGACTTCGACGTGCTCGTGGGCGCGGGCGGCGACTCGCCGCTCGGCGTGCTGCTGCCGGGGGTCATCGGTGTCGCGGCCGTGGCCGGCCTGGTGCACGGGCTGGTGCTGCGGGCGGTCAGGCCCGCCGTCCACGCCCGCATCGGCCTGGGCAACGAGGCGTTCCGGCTGGAGCGGGCGGCGGCCTCCGCGGACACGGCGTCCCGTACGGCGGCCGGCTGACCGCCGCGCGCGGCCGACCGCTTCGTACGCCCGGCCCGCCCCGTACGGCCGGAGATCGATCGCCCCGTACGCCCGCCCCGTCCCGTACGCCCGCCACTTCCGTGTCACCGCGCCGGCGCCCGCCCCGCGCGGATCTCTCGACCGACGGACCCACCAGAGAAGAGCCTGGCCCCATGACCTCCTGCCACTCCGAGCCCCGCCCCGACCGGCACGCGCACGCGCACGCGAAGACGCACGAGCCGGCGGCCGCGCCCCGCCGCACCACCGCGCCCCACCCCCTCGAC
>NZ_JBPQTV010000390.1:0-5383 GCF_051386515.1 Streptomyces sp. URMC 123
CGCGGCCCGGCCAGCGTGTCGCGGTCGCGCTCGCCGGAGTCGGCACCGAACTGGCCTTCGCGGGGGTCCTCTCGCTCGCCGTGCCGGCCCTGCCCGAGGGCCCCGTCGCCGACGCGCTGCTGCTGTACGTCATCGGCTGCCTGAGCCGTTGCGTCCTCAACCTGATGCCGTTCGTGAAGCTCGACGGCTACATGGCCCTGATGAGCCACCTGGACATCTCCCACCTGCGGGACAAGGCCATGGACGAGGCCCGCGACGCCATGGCCGCCCGCGCGTTCGGCAGCCCCCGCCGGCGCCTGCTGCTGCCCGCCTCGCGCTGGCCCGTCCTGTTCGGCCTGGGCTGCGTCGCGTTCCCGGTGCTCATGGTCGGTCAGGCAGTGATCCTGTGGACGTGCGTGCTGCCCGTACCGTCCGCGATCGCCGCCGTGGTGGTGAACGTGCTGCTGGCCGTGTTGGTGCTGCGCGTGGGCATCGGCCTGTACCGCCTGCTGGCCCGTGCCCGCGCCGCCGGAGCCTCCCGTGGCCGGATCACGGCATCCGCCTCCGCCCTGCTGCTGACCGCCGCCGGCACCGTACTGCTGGCCGCGGCCTGACCCCACGCCGCCGTACTCCCCGCCCCGCCGTACGGGGGGCGGGGACGCCGTACGGCCACCCGGCCGTCGTACGCTCAGCCGGCCGCCGTACGGTCGCCCGCCGTCGTACGCTCACCCGGCCGCCGTACGGGAACGGGGCCCGGGTTCGGTGCGGAAGCGACTGCCGGGCGCGGAGTCACCCACCCGGCGCGTACGGCGACGTGGTGCCGGCGCCCCCGGCATACCCTCGGTGCGTGGAGCCGGAAGCAGCCTCGCAGCCCATCCGTGTGGTCGTGGTCGACGACGAGCAGCTCGTCCGCTCGGGCATGCGGATGATCCTGGGCTCGGCGCCGGACATCGAGGTCGTCGCGGACTGCGGTGGCGCCCAGGCCGTGCGGACGGTGCTCGCCGAGCGCCCGGACGTGGTGCTGCTCGACATCCGCATGCCGGATGTGGACGGGGTGACCGTCCTGCGCCGGCTGAAGGAGGCGCGTGAGGCCCCGCCGACTGCCGGCCAGCCCCCGCCGACCGCCGGCCAGGCCCCGCCGAGGCCCGCCGTCTCCATGCTGACGACCTTCGACAGCGACGAGTACCTGGTGAGGGCGCTGCGCGAGGGAGCGGCCGGCTTCCTGCTGAAGGACACCGACCCCGAGGACCTCGTACGCGCGGTGCGCACCCTGGCCGCCGGAGGAACCGCGCTCGACCCCTCGGTCACCTCCACGGTGATCGGCGGATACCTCCGGACCGCGGACAGCGCCGAGGACGCCACGCGCGCGGTCGCGGAGCTGACCTCTCGTGAACGCGAGGTCCTGGCCCTGCTGGCGCGGGGGCTGTCCAACGGGGAGATCGCCCAGCGCCTGCATCTGGCACACGGCACCGTCAAGGACCATGTCAGCGCGCTTCTGGCCAAGCTCGGCGGGATCAACCGGGTCCAGGCCGCGGTGCTGGCCGACCGGGCCGGCCTGATCCGGATCACCTCACCCCCCGCCGCATGAACCACGTGCGGCGCGTGGACCACGTGGGCCACGTGAACCGTGGGCAGCACGGGAATCGCGGGAAGCTCGGGAGCCGGATGCGTGGCGGCGCACGCCCCGCCGCGCGCGGCGCCTGGCTGGCGCCACCTCCGCGCAGCCGGTGGGGGGTGAACGTATGGGGGCCGGTCCTCCTCGCCGCCGGCGACGCCTACCTCATCACCACCCCCACCGGAGCCGGCATCGTCGTCAACGCCCTGGCCGTCGCCGCCCTCGTGGCCCGCCTGCGCTTCCCGATCACCGTCCTGCTGCTCACCCTCCCCGGCGTGTACATGGGCACCTCGTACGTGGCCGGTCTGATCGCCCTGTACACCGTGGCGCGGCTGAGGCTGGAGCGGTGGCTGGGGGTGGTCTGCGGCATGGCCGTGGCGCTCGCCAGCTTCCTGCTCTACCCCCTGCACAGCATGGGGGAGGTCGGAGGTCACCGGCTGTGGATGCAAGCGGAGGTGTCGGTGGGCACGACGGTGGCCGCGGTGGCGCTGGCGCGCGTGGTGGCCCTGCGGGCCGAACTGGGCGCGCGCCTGGCCGATCTGACCCGCAGCCGCCGGAGCGAGGCGCGTCTGATGGCCGAACACGCCCTGGCCCACGAACGCGCCCAGCTGGCGCGCGAGATGCACGACGTGGTCGCCCACCAGGTCAGCCTGGTCAGCCTGCAGGCCGGGGCCCTGCGCATGCACAGCGGTGACCCCACCGTCCGGGAGATCGCCGGCACCATCCGCACCCTCTCGGTGCGCACCCTGGAGGAGCTGCGCCACATGGTGGGGGTGCTCAGGGCCGCCGGTGGCGACACCGGGCAGCTCACGCCCCAGCCCGCTCTGGCCGACCTGCCCCGTCTGCTGGCCGAGAGCGCCCTGGACATCGATGCCGACATCGACGCCGCGGCGGGTGCGCACTGCCCGGCCACGGTGGAGCGCGCCGCCTATCGCATCGTCCAGGAAGCCCTGACCAACGTTCGCAAACACGCCCCGGGGGCCGGCGTGCACGTGACGGTGGCCCGCCGTGCCGACGAGCTGTACATCGCCGTACGCAATGGCCCGGCGTGCCCCGAGGCACAGCCACTGGACCTGCCCACCGGCGGCCACGGTCTCCTCGGCCTGAGCGAGCGCGTCCACCTGCTGGGCGGGTTCTTCACCGCCGGCCCCACCCCGGAGGGCGGCTTCCTGGTGACCGCCACGCTGCCCACTGAACAGTCCTGAACCGGGGCGCCGCGGCAAAGGGGCGGCCCTCGACGGTACGCACGGTCGACACGGCCGCCCAAAGGCCAGGGCACGGCAGAGGGCCAGGGCACGGCGGGGGCCAGGGCACACCGGAGATCAGGGCGCGGCGGAGGGCCAGGGCACGGCGGAGGTCAGGGCGCGGCGGAGGTCACCCGGCGGCGGCCAGCCGCTCGCGCCACCACTCCACCGTCGCCGTGAGCTGCTGGTCTAGGGGGGTGGCACGAGTGGCGAAGGCGGCCTCGTAGGCGCTGGAGTCCATGACGAAGGGGCGGTCGAACTGATAGCGGATCTCCCTCAGTTCGCGGATCAAGGGGGAGAACAGGGACGCGGCCGCCAGAAGGACCGGCGGCGTCCCGCGCACCGCGACCGGCTCCACTCCCGCCCGTTCGGCCAGGCGGTCGGCCATCTCCCGCACCGACAGCGGCGGCAGGGTGGGCACGTGCCAGGCCCTGCCCCAGGCCCGCTCCTGGCCCGCGACCTCGATCAACGCACGGGCCACGTCGGGCACATAACTCCAGCTGTGCGGCGCGTCGGGGTCCCCGAGGGCGGAGACGGACCTGCCGCGCAGCAGGCGGGGCACCACGCGCGCGGCCAGATGCCCGCCGTCCGTCACACCGGGCCCGAAGAAGTCCGAGCCCCGCACCTCGACCGCCCGGATACGACCCTGCTCGTGCAGTGTCAGCGCCTGCTCCCACAGGGCCGCGCGCAGGCGCCCCTTGGGGCCGGCCGCGGCCAGCGGCAGGTCCTCGGTCAGCACCGTGTCGACGGGGCCGTAGCCGTAGAGGTTGCCCGTCATGACCAGCACGGCTCCGCTCGCCTCGGCCGCCGCGCACAGCGACGAGGCCAGCGGCGGCCATTGCGCGGTCCAGCGGTGGTAGGGCGGCGAGGCACAGCTGAAGATCGCGGCCGCGCCCCGGGCGGCCTCGGCCAGCCGCTCGGCGTCCGCCGCGTCCAGCGCGAGGTGCTCGATGCCGGGCTCCGCGGGGCGGCCGGACCGGGTGACGACACGTACCGCGTGGCCCTCCTCGGCCAGCAGTCGGGCAACGGCGGCCCCAACGGGCCCGAATCCTACGACGACATAAGAACTCACCCGCGCACATTAGTACGGGACTACGGGCCCGGGGTGCCGGCGCCCGGGAGGCGGCGGCTCGATGGGGTGCCGGCTCCCGGAGGCGACGGCCCGGTGGGGTGCCGGCTCCCCGGAGGCGGCGGCCCGATATTGGGTGGCGGGCCGCGGTGCCGCACGCGACGATGCCCCCATGAACGAGGGCGCGCGCATCGAGGAACTCCCTGAGCCGGTACAGACCCGGTGGACCCGGTCGACGATCCACCCCGACATGTGGGTCGACCCGGACGACGACCCGCGCGAGACCGATGCCGAGCCGGCCGATGAACGCGGCGTCCTGCTCGACAACCTGCGCCACTACCGCCTCACCCTGGAAATGAAATGCGCGGGCCTGGACGCCGAACAGATGGCCCGGCGCGCCGTACCGCCGTCCACCATGTCCCTGCTCGGACTGGTGCGGCACCTGTCCGAGGAGGAACGGCGCTTCCGCCGGGTGATGGCCGGCGAGAACGCGCCGAGGCTGTACCGCACCGACGAGGACCGCGACGGCGACTTCACCGGCGCGACCGCCGACCCGGCGGTCGTGGCGGACGCCTGGCGACAGTGGCGGACCGAGGTGGAACGCACCGACCGCTATCTGGCCGGCGTCACCGACCTGAACACCCGGAACGTCGGCTTCTCCGACCTCGGCCCCGAACCCGGCGGGGAGGAGCGGCTCCGCGACGTCCTGGTGGCACAGATCGCGGAGTACGCGCGCCACTGCGGCCACGCGGACCTCCTGCGCGAGCGGATCGACGGCCGGGTGGGCCAGTGACGGCCCCTTTCGGCGCCCAGTGATCGACGAAGATCCGCCACACCGTCGCCCGCCTGCTGCCGACCGCCCGCCGCCTGGGCGCGGGCTGAGAACGCTCCCCGTCCGAGGGCGTCACAAGCGCCTCACAAGCGCCTCACCGGTCCAGGACCTCCAGGTAGTGGCGGTTGTACATGATGCCCAGGACGTTGCCGAACGGGTCGGTCACGGAGGCGGTGACGAAGCCGGGGCCGCGCTCGGTGAGGGGCTCGTACGGCGTGGCGCCCATGGCCAGCAGCCGGTCCCGGGCGGCCCGTACGTCGTCGACGTGCCAGTGGGCGATCACGCCTCCCGGGGTGGTGGCCGCTCCCGGCGGGGCGTAGCGCCGGTCGATGAGGCCGAGCTCGGTCTGGTGATCGCCGATCCTGAACTCGTAGTAGGCGGCCGGCTGCCCGTCGCCCGGCCGCTCGAAGTACGGCTCGACGCCCAGCAGTTCGGCGTACCACTCCTTCGCCGCTTCCAGGTCGTCGGCCCAGAAGTTGACCGTGGCCATTCCTCGCAGCATCGCTGGTTCCTTCCCTTCGGTCGGTGACATTGACCATCCTGCGGCCTAAACTGCGCACCCTCTGAGCACTTTTCCGGAAGGGCCGGAGAAGCGGCCGAAGAGCCGGCGGTGAAGCGGGCGGGGGCCGGGGGAGTGGGCGGAG
>NZ_JBPQTV010000391.1:0-5370 GCF_051386515.1 Streptomyces sp. URMC 123
GCGCGGGCACGGGTGTCCGCGGTGCGAACGCCGCCGACCGGGGCCCGGGCGGCCGCGGAGGCGCGAGCGGCCGGCGAGCGGCTGCCGCCCTCCTCCTGGTGCCGGCCGGCTGGGTGGCCGTGGAACTGGTCCGGTCCTGGGAGTACCTCGGCGGGCCCTGGGGCCTGCTGGGCGCGAGCCAGTGGCAGGTCGAGCCGGGGCTGCGGCTGGCCTCCCTGGGCGGGGTGTGGCTGGTGAGCTTCCTGGTGGTGGCGGTGAACACGGCGCTCGCCGCCCTGCTGGCGCTGCCCCGGGCCCGTACGCCCGCGCTCGCCGGGGTGCTGGCCTGCGCCACGGCGGCGGGCGCGGCGTGGGCGTGGGCCCCGCGGCCCGACCACGCCGGCACCGTGCGGATCGCGCTGGTGCAGCCCGGGGTGGTGGCCGGCCCGGACAGCGCCGAGCGGCGCTTCGACCGCGAGGAGGAGCTGACCCGGACGCTGGCGGGCAGCGGCGCGCGGCTGGTGGTCTGGGGGGAGAGCGCGATAGGGGCGGACCTGGGCGGCCGGCCGGACCTGCGGCAGCGGCTGGCGGCGCTCTCCCAGGCCGTGGACGCGAATCTGCTGGTGAACGTGGACGCGCGGCGCTCCGACCGGCCGGGGATCTTCAAGAGTTCGGTGCTGGTGGGGCCCGCGGGGCCGACCGTGGAGCGCTACGACAAGATGCGCCTGGTGCCGTTCGGGGAGTACATACCCGCCCGCTCCGTGCTGGGCTGGGCCACGTCCGTCGGCAAGGCGGCGGCCGAGGACCGGCGGCGGGGGGTGGCGCCGGTGCTCATGGAGCTGCCGGCGACGACGGGCGGGCGCGAGGGGCTGCTGATCGGCCCGCTGGTGTGCTTCGAGTCGGCGTTCCCGGACATGAGCCGGCGGCTGACCCGCGACGGGGCGCGGGTGCTGATCGCGCAGTCGGCGACCTCGACGTTCCAGCACAGCTGGGCGCCGGAGCAGCACGCCTCGCTGGCGGCGCTGCGGGCGGCGGAGACCTGGCGGCCCATGGCGCACGCGACGCTGACCGGGGTGAGCGCCGTGCACGGCCCGGACGGCGGGGCGGTCGGCGAACGGCTGGGCACGGACCGGTCGGCCGCGGCGGTCTACGAGGTGCCGCTGGCGAGCGGCACGAGCCCGTATGTGCGCTTCGGCGACTGGGTGGTGTACGGGTCGCTGGCCGCGCTCGCGGCCTTCTGCGCGGCGGAGGGGCTGCGCGCACTGCGATCGGGCCGTACGGGGGCGGGCGGCGGCCCGAGGGGTACGGGTGCGGGCGAGGGCTCGGATCGTACGGGCACGGGCGGCGGCCCGGGGCGTACGGCGGCCGGGCGCCGGCCCGGGGGCGCGGTCAGCCCGCCGTCCGCTCCCGCACCTCCCGTACGATCCGCTCGCACAGCCGGTGGGTCCGCAGCGCCTCCTCGGCGCTGAGCGGCTTCCCGGCGCGCACGGCGTCGAGGAACGCGAGGGCGACCTGTTCGATGCCGCGCTGGTGGGCGACGGGGACCCAGTCGCCCCGCCGGTCGACGCTCGGCCGGCCGCCCCGGTGGTCGACGACCTCGGCGAGGTTCACGACCTGCCGCTTGGCGTCCTGCCCGGAGACCTCCAGGATCTCCTCGCCGGAGCCGCCGCGCCGGTTCATGGCACCGATGGCGGTGAAGCCGTCACCGGCGAGGGTGAGCACGAGGTGGTCGACGAGCCCGTCGCGCACCCGGGCCCGCACATCCATGTGCTCGACCGTGCCGGGGGCCAGAAAGAGCAGGGTGTCGACGACATGGATGAAGTCGTCGAGGACGAGGGTGCGCACGTCCTCGGGGAGCCCGACGCGGTTCTTCTGCATCAGGATCAGCTCGCGCGGATGCTCCAGGCACGCGGCGTAGCCGGGCGCGTGGCGGCGGTTGAAGCCGACCGTGAGGCCGACGCCGCGCTCCTCGGCGAGGCGGACGAGCCGCTCGGTGTCGGCCAGGTCGTAGGCGATCGGCTTGTCGACATAGGTGGGCACGCCCGCCTCGATGAGCCGCTCCACGATCTCGGGGTGGGCGGCGGTGGGGGCGTGCACGAACGCCGCGTCCAGGCCCGCGTCGAGCAGCGCGTCCAGGGTGGCGTGGCGGTGCTCGGCCGGGACGCGGTGCGCGTCGCCGACGCGGTCCAGGGTGGCGGGGGTGCGGGTCTGGAGGTGCGGTTCCACGCCCGGCTGGGCGGTGAGCACCGGCAGATACGCCTTGCGGGCGATGTCGCCCAGCCCGATGCAGCCGACCTTCAGCACATCCGCGGTCATGCGCGACACTCCCCTTCACCCGCGGTGCGCCGACGGGCGTCGGGCGCACCGGACCAAGCCGAGCGGGCGCGCCGACCCGATGGTGATCACGCGTCCCGTGTCCCGGCAGCATACGTGGGCGTCGGCGGGTGCCAGTCGGCCACTCCGTCCAGGGAGCGCAGCGCGATATCGGGGCGGAGGAGGCCGGCGACGGCGATCAGCGCGCCGCGCAGGGCGCAGGCGGGCGCGGAGGACCAGGTGCTCAGCCGGCCCACCCGGGCGGAGCGGCGGACGACGTCCATGGTGCGGCCGCGCCGCTGGGCGGTGTACGCGGCGAGCGCGTCCGGCAGTTCGGCCCGGCGCTCCGGGTGCGTGAGGTGGGCCAGGACCACGGCGTCCTCGATGGCCTGGCAGCCGCCCTGGCCGAGGTTGGGCGTCATGGGGTGGGCGGCGTCGCCCAGCAGCGCGACCCGGCCGCGGTGGTGGGCGGGCAGCGGTGCGGCGGCGGTGTACACGTCGTTGCGGAGGACGGCGGCGGGGTCGGCGGCGGCCAGGATGTCGGGCACCGGCCGGTGCCAGTGGCCGAAGCGCCGCAGCAGCTCGGCCCGTTCGTCGTCGGGCGCGCGGCCGCCGGCGGCCACGGCGGCGGTGGCGTAGGCGTACACCCGGCCGTCCCGGAGGGGCACGGTGCCCCAGACGCCGCCGCGGCCCCAGGTCTCGTGCGGGACGAAGGGGCGCTCGGGGCGCGGCACGACCATGCGCCAGCTGGTGAAGCCGGCGTAGCGGGGCGCGGGGTGGCCGGGGAAGAGGGTGCGGCGGGCGTCGGAGTGGATGCCGTCGGCGGCGACGACGAGGTCGGCCTCGAACGCGGCGTCGGGGGTGCGGACGAGGGCGGGCCGGCCGGCGGAGCCGGGGTCGGCGACGCGGGCGGGGACGGCGATGCGCACGGCCCCCTCGGGGAGCCGGGCGGCCAGCAGCCCGACCAGCTCGGCGCGGTGGGCGACGACGAGCGGGCCGCCGAAGCGCCGCCGCGCGGCGGCGTCGGGCGTCTGGGAGAGCCGGCGCCCGCCGGGCAGCCGTACGCCGCCGCCCTCCTGCCAGGCGGACAGGGCGCGGACGTCGTCGCCCGCGCCGATGGTGTCGAGGGCACGCTGGGCGTTGGGGGCGAGGGCGATGCCGGCGCCCACGGGTTCGAGGGCCTCGGCGCGTTCGAGGACGGTGACGGACCAGCCGTCCCGGTGCAGGGCCGCGGCGGCGGTCAGGCCGCCGATGCCGGCGCCGACGACGACGGCGCGGGGTGCGTTCACGGTGTTCTCCTCCCCGGGGGACTACAGCCGTAGTCCCCTGCCACCATACTACGGTTGTAGTCCGCACCCCTCCGCGCCCGCTCCACGCCCGCGCCGGCGCCGGCCCGTCGTTCACTACGGCCGTAGTGAACGCGCGGTAGATTTCCGCCATGGCACTTCGCACCCCACACGGCTCACGTCGCACCTCGCGCGCCCCACGCGCCGAACTGATCGCCGACACCGCGATCGCCCTGCTCGCCGAGCGGGGGCTGCGCGGACTCACCCACCGGGCCGTGGACGAGGCCGCGGGCCTCCCCCAGGGCTCGACCTCCAATCACGCCCGCACCCGGGCGGCGCTGCTGGAGGCGGCCGTCCGCCGGCTCGTCGTCCGCGAGGGGGACGTCCTCGCCCCCGAGGAGTTCAGCGCTCCCCCGCGCGACCCGGAGGCGCTCGCCGAGGCCCTCGCGCTCGCCCTGCACCGCTATCTGACCGGGCACCGCGAACTGCTCGTCGCCCGCTACGAGCTGGCGCTGGAGGCCACCCGGCGGCCCGAACTGCGGGAGATCTACGACGCGGCGGGCCGGGGCTTCCGCGACACGCTGGTGGCGATGACGACGGCCATCGGCTCCCCGGCGCCCCGGCGGCACGCGCTGGGCCTCTCCGCCTGGTGCGAGGGGATGATGTTCTCCTGCACGGCCGGGCCCCACCACGCGTCCTCGCCCTCCCTGGAGGAACTGCGCGCCAGCGTCGCGGAGTTGCTGCACGGCATGCTGGGCTCCCGCTCCGGGCGATAACCGCTGGTCGGCTTCGCGCGCGGCGGCCATGATGGCCCCCATGACAACCGAAGACCTGACAAGCGAGCAGCCGGCGCAACCGGTGCGCGAGATCCCCGCCGGCCTCATCGAGGGCGAGCGCCCGATGCTGGAGGCCTGGCTCGACTTCCAGCGCGAGACCCTCGCCCTGAAGTGCGCGGGGCTCGACGACACCCAACTGCGCGAGGCGGCCGCGCCGCCGTCCGAGCTCACCCTGCTCGGGCTGCTGCGGCACATGACGGACGTCGAGCGGTCCTGGTTCCGCCGGACGATGGCCGGCCGGAAGGACACGCCACCGATCTACTACACCGACGAGGACCCGGACGGCGACTTCCGGGTCACCGACGCGGACACGGGCGCGGCCACGCTGGAGCGGTGGCGGGCGGAGGTCGCGGCGTGCCGCGAGGCCGTCGCGGGGCTCCCCCTGGACACGGTGGGCGCCTCGGAGCACCGCCTGGCGGGGCCGGTCACCCTGCGCTGGGTGTACGTCCACATGATCGAGGAGTACGCGCGCCACAACGGCCACGCCGACCTTCTCCGGGAGCGCATCGACGGCTCGACCGGCTTCTGACGCGGCGGGCTTCCGACGCGACCGGCCACCACCGCGGCCGGCTTCCGACGCGACCAGCACCCGCCGCGGCCGGCCTCGGAGTCGTCCCGTGCGGGCCGGCTGCCGAGTGTCGCCCCGGACCAGGGGGCGCACCCGCACGGGCGAGGGGGCGGCGGGCGGCGGGGCATCACCCATGGGGAGCACGCCCGCCCATACCCCGTACGCCCGGGGCGCGCGGCCAGCAGAGTGGCGCGAGTGCACCGATTCTCCGCCGCAGTCTTACTTCTGGCCGGCCCGGCGCTGACGGGATGCGTCTCCGTCACCGGGCCGCACCCTCCGCAGCAGCCGGCCGGCGCCCCGGGCCCGACGGCGGCCCCCCGGGCGGCCCGGCCCCAGATCGTGCAGGCCCCCGCGCGGGAGGCCATCGCCACGGCCGGACCGGCCGCAC
>NZ_JBPQTV010000392.1:0-5333 GCF_051386515.1 Streptomyces sp. URMC 123
GGAGCGCGGCGGCCGCCTCGTCGCGCCACTCCTTGGCGTCGCGCCGGGCCGCGCCCCGCGCGTTCTCGGCGACCCGCGCGCCCGCCAGCGCCCTGGAGACCGACTCCAGATCGCCCTCGTCGCCCAGGCGCCCGGCGACCGTCGCGTTGGCCACCGCGCCGAAGACCGCCGCGCCCACGCTCTGCCCGACCTGCCGCCAGAAGAGGACGGACGCCGTCGCCGTACCCCGCTCCGCCCAGCCCACCGTCGACTGCACGCCCACGATCAGGGGCAGCTGCACCAGCCCCAGCGCGCAGCCGAGGAGCAGCATCAGCAGCGCCGGCTGCCAGGCGGCGCCCGGGTAGGGCAGCAGCGGGAAGGCGCCGAGCACCAGCCCCGCCGCACCGATGCCGATCATCGCGGTCTGCCGGAAGCCGATGCGGTCGTAGACGTGGTTGCTGAGCGCGGCGGACAGCGGCCAGCTCAGGGAGAGCACCCCGAGCACGAGGCCCGCCCCGACGGGGCCGAGGCCGAGGACGGTCTGGGCGTAGGTCGGCAGAAAGACCATGGGCGCCACCATCAGCAGCCCGAGCGCCGCCAGGGCGAGGTTGCCGGCGGCGATGGTGCGGCGGCGCCAGACCCAGCCGGGCATGACCGGCTCGGCCGCGCGCCGCTCGACGAGCACGGTGGCGAGCGCGGCCACCGCGCCGGCGGCGAAGAGGCCGAGGGAGGGCGCGGAGAGCCAGGGCCAGGCGACCCCGCCCCGCACCAGGGCGACCAGCAGCAGCCCGCCGGCGACGAAGACGCCGAGAGAGCCGGCCCAGTCGACGCGGGGCCGGCGGTCCCGGTGCCGCCGGGGCTCGTGGAGGTGGCGGGCGAGCAGCCAGGCCGCGAGGGCACCGACCGGCAGATTGATCAGGAAGATCCAGCGCCAGTGCGTACAGGCGGCGAGGAAGCCGCCGACCGCCGGGCCGGCCACGGCCGAGGTGGCCCACACCGCCGAGAGCCGGGCCTGGATGCGGGGCCGCTCCCGCAGCGGGTAGAGGTCGGCGGCGATGGTCTGGACCGTGCCCTGGATCGCGCCGCCGCCCAGCCCCTGGACGACCCGGAAGGCGATCAGCGCGGCCATGCTCCAGGCGCCGGCGCACAGTACGGAGCCGAGCAGGAAGAGGGCGATGCCGGCCAGCAGCACCGGCTTGCGGCCGAAGGTGTCGGAGAGCTTGCCATACAGGGGCAGGGTGACGGTGGCGGCCAGCAGATAGCCGGAGAAGAGCCAGGAGAAGAAGGAGAAGCCGCCCAGATCGCCGACGATCTGCGGAACGGCCGTGGAGATGATCGCGCTGTCCAGCGCGGCCAGGGCCATGCCCAGCATCAGGGCGGCGACCACCGGCCCGCGCCGGGCGGCGCCCGCTCCGCCCGCCTCGCGCGCCGCGCCGTCGCCGCCGGGTATCGCGCCGTCGTCGGTCCGTCCTGCGGTGTCGGTCACCGAGCCCCCCTCGAAGTCGCCGCCCGCGCGTGTGCGGCGGTGCGTTTACGGCGGTGCGTGTGCGGCAGTGTGTACGGCGGTGCCCGCACGGCGCCGCCGACGCGTGTACGACGCACCGTTTCCGTCCGGCGGCGCCCGGTGAGGCGGCCTGCCCGGCTGGTGGGACAGGGGTCGTGGCCCTTCCCCGGCGGTGCGGCGGGCGGTTGGCCGCGGCCGGGGACCACCTCGACAAGTCCTCCCCCTAGGGGAAGTTCCGCATGCCCTCCTCCTTTCCGCCTCGTCCCGGCGGAGGAGGCCGCGGGCCTGGCCGCTCCCTAGCCTTGGCCTGGGCCGCGGGGGCGGCCCCGACCGAGACAGGAGACTCACCGTGACAACGGCTGTATCGATTCCCAGGTCCGGGGGCAGCGGAGGACATACGACCGTCGCCGCGCGGGCCCGGCAGGTGGTCAAGGCGTACGGCACGGGGGAGACCCGCGTGGTCGCCCTCGACCATGTGGACGTCGACATCGAACGCGGGCGGTTCACCGCCATCATGGGCCCGTCGGGCTCCGGGAAGTCGACCCTGATGCACTGCCTCGCCGGGCTCGACACCGTGACCTCCGGGCGGATACACCTCGCCGACACCGAGATCACCGGGCTGCGCGACAAGAAGCTCACCCAACTGCGCCGGGACCGCGTCGGCTTCATCTTCCAGGCGTTCAACCTGCTGCCCACCCTGAACGCGCTGGAGAACATCACCCTGCCCATGGACATCGCCGGCCGCAAGCCCGACAAGGCGTGGCTGGACCGGGTCGTGGCGACCGTGGGCCTGTCCGGGCGGCTCAAGCACCGCCCCGACCAGCTCTCCGGCGGCCAGCAGCAGCGCGTGGCCGTCGCCCGCGCCCTCGCCGCCCAGCCGGAGATCATCTTCGGGGACGAGCCCACCGGGAACCTCGACTCGCGGGCCGGCGCGGAGGTCCTCGGCTTCCTGCGCCGCTCCGTCGACGAGCTCGGCCGGACGATCGTGATGGTCACCCACGACCCCGTGGCCGCCTCGTACGCCGACCGCGTGATCTTCCTCGCCGACGGCCGGATCGTCGACGAGATGCACCGGCCCACCGCCGACCTGGTCCTGGAGCGCATGAAGCACTTCGACGCCCGCGGGCGGGTGTCGTGACCGTTCTGCGAACCTCGCTGCGCAACGTCCTCGCCCACAAGGGGCGCATGGCGCTGTCCGCCGTCGCCGTGGTGCTGTCGGTGGCGTTCGTGTGCGGCACGCTCGTCTTCACCGACACCATGAACACCACCTTCGACAAGCTCTTCTCCTCCACCGCCTCCGATGTGACGGTCACGCCCCAGGAGGAGAAGAACGCCCAGCGGACCGGCAAGCCGCGGACGCTGTCCGCCGCCGTCCTGGAGAAGGCGGCGAAGGTCGACGGCGCCGCGTCGGCCGTCGGCGACATCTACTCCGAGCAGGTCACCCTCGTCGACGCCAAGGGCGAGAACATCAGCCCCAGCAGCGGCGCGCCCACCCTCGCCGGCAACTGGGGCGAGGAGGACAAGGACCAGCTCGAACTGGTCCGGGGCCGCGAGCCGCGCGGCCCCAACGAGGTGATCCTCGACGCCGACACCGCCGCCGCTCGGAAGCTGGAGCCCGGCGACCAGGTGCGGGTCATCGCCTTCACCGGCACCACCAGCGCGACGATCAGCGGCCTGGCCGCGTTCCGGACCACCAACCCCGGCGCCGCGCTCGTCTTCTTCGACACCCCCACCGCCCAGCGGGTGCTGCTCGGCGAGCCGGGCGCGTACACCTCCGTCCTGCTCACCGCGCGGGACGGGGTGACCAACGAACAGCTCAAGCGGGCCGTCGCCGCCCACCTCGGCGCCGGCTTCGAGGTGGAGACCAAGGAGGAGGCGGCCAAGTCGGCCGCCGAGGAGGTCGGTTCCTTCCTCGACGTGCTGAAGTACGCGATGCTCGGCTTCGCCGGGATCGCCCTCCTCGTCGGCGTCTTCCTCATCGTCAACACGTTCTCCATGCTGGTCGCCCAGCGCACCCGGGAGATCGGGCTGATGCGCGCCATTGGCTCCAGCCGCCGGCAGGTCAACCGCTCGGTGCTGGTGGAGGCGCTGCTGCTGGGCGTGGTGGGCTCCGTGCTCGGCGTCGCGGCCGGCGTCGGCCTGGCCATCGGCCTCATGGGCCTCATGGGACAGCTGGGCATGCGGCTCGACACCTCCGAGCTCACCGTCAAGGCCACCACCCCGGTCGTCGGGCTCGTCCTCGGCGTCCTGGTGACCGTCGTCGCCGCGTATCTGCCCGCCCGGCGGGCCGGGAAGATCTCCCCGATGGCCGCCCTGCGGGACGCCGGCACCCCGGCGGACGGCCGGGCCGGAAGGGTCCGCGCCGCGCTCGGGCTGCTGCTCACCGCCGCCGGGGCCGCGGCCCTGGTCGCCGCCGCGACCGCGGCGAAGGCCGCCCAGGGCTCCCTCTTCCTGGGCCTGGGGGTGCTGCTCACCCTCGTCGGACTGGTGATCACCGGGCCGCTGCTGGCCCGCTTCGTGATCCGGGTCATCGGCACGGTGGTGCTGCGGGGCTTCGGGCCGGTGGGGCGGCTGGCCGAGCGCAACGCGCTGCGCAACCCGCGCCGGACCGGCGCGACCGCCGCCGCGCTCATGATCGGCCTGGCGCTGGTCGCCTGCCTGTCCGTCGTCGGCTCCTCGATGGTGGCCTCCGCCACCGATCAGCTCGACAAGTCCGTCGGCGCCGACTTCATCGTCCAGTCCGACAACGGCCAGCCCATCACGCCGGAGGCGGAGCGGGCCGTGCGCCGGGCCGGCGGCCTGGAGCACGTCACCTCGTACAAGCCCGTCGGCGCGAGGGTGACCGCGCCGAACGGCGCCGCCACGTACGCGACGCTCAGCGCGGCCGACCCCACCTACCCGCGCGACCTGCGGCGCACGACCGTGGCCGGCGACCTCTCCCGGGCGTACGGGCCCGACGCGATCTCCGTCGGCGATCTGTACGCCAAGGAGAACGGGGTCGAGGTCGGCGACCGGCTCACCGTCGCCTTCGTCGGCGGGCGCACGGCCCAGCTGACGGTGGCCGCCATCACCTCGGACGACACGACCCTCGACCGGGGGGCGATGTACATCAACGTCACCACCGCCGCGCGGTATCTGCCGGCCGACCGGATGCCGCTGAACGCGATGATGCTCGCCACGGCCCGGGACGGCCAGGAGAGGGACGCGTACGCCGCGCTCCGGGCCGCGGTGAAGGACTTCCCGCAGTACACGGTGCGGGACCAGGCCGACTACAAGAAGCAGCTGGAGGACCAGGTCGGGCAACTGCTCAACCTGATCTACGGGCTGCTGGGCCTCGCCATCGTCGTCGCCGTGCTCGGCGTGGTGAACACGCTGGCGCTCTCCGTGGTCGAGCGCACGCGGGAGATCGGGCTGATGCGGGCCATCGGGCTCTCCCGGCGGCAGCTGCGGCGCATGATCCGGCTGGAGTCGGTCGTCATCGCCCTCTTCGGCGCGGTCCTCGGCCTCGGCCTGGGCCTGGCCTGGGGCGCGACGGCCCAGCAGCTCCTGGCCCTGGAGGGCCTGGGCGTCCTCCGCATCCCCTGGCCCACGATCACCGCGGTGTTCCTCGGCTCGGCGGTGGTCGGCCTCGCCGCGGCGGTTGTCCCGGCGTTCCGGGCGGGCCGCATGAACGTTCTGACGGCGATAGCGGACTAGTCTCCGGCGACGTCCACGTTGTGGGTCGTCCGCGACGTGACCGTCGCCGCGTTTCCCGGCCTTCGGCCGGGGGTGGGGTGGTGTTCGTGCGCCCGGTGGTCGGGTGGTGTCGGTGCCGCACCGGGGTACCTCCTCGGCGGCGCACGTGCACGTG
>NZ_JBPQTV010000393.1:0-5316 GCF_051386515.1 Streptomyces sp. URMC 123
CCCCCGGCCCCGCGCCGACCGCGCCGCCCCCCGGGCACCGGCAGGGGCGCCGCGCCCTGTTCGTCTTCTGGGTGCTGGCGCTGATCGCGCTGCTGGCCGCGGCCCCGGGCCGGATGGCGTTCGACACCAAGCTGGGCGTGGCGCTCGACCCGCTGGGCTTCCTCGGCGACCTCGGCGAACTCTGGCAGGACCGGGGCGGCTTCGGCACGCTCTCCGACCAGTACGCCGGCTATCTCTTCCCGATGCTGCCGTACTACGCGCTGACCGATCTGATCGGCCTGCCGGTTTGGTTCGCCGAGCGCCTGTGGCTCTCCCTCATCCTCACCACCGCCTTCTGGGGCGCGCTGCGGCTGGCCGAGCGGCTCGGCGTGGGCACGGCCCGCACCCGGCCGGCCGGCGCGCTGGTCTACGCCCTGTGGCCCACCTTCACCATCGTGATCGGCTCCACCTCGGCCGCCGCGCTGCCCGGCGCGCTGCTGCCGTGGGTGCTGCTGCCGCTGACCTCCACGGCCTCCCCGGCCCGTGTCGCCGCCGCCCGCTCGGCGCTGCTGATCCCCTGCATGGGCGGGGTGAACGCCGCCTCCACGCTGGCCTCGCTGCTGCCCGTGGGCCTGTATCTGCTCAGCCGACCCGCCGGCCCCCGCAAGCGCGCCCTGATCGCCTGGTGGCTGCCGGGCGTGGTGCTGGCCACCGCCTGGTGGGTGGTGCCGCTGCTGCTCCTGGGCATCCACGGCGAGGACTTCATGCCGTACGTGGAGCAGTCGGAGACCACCACCGCCACCATGTCGGCCACCGAACTGCTGCGCGGGGCCGGCAACTGGGTGGCGTACCTCCACTTCGGCGAGCCGTGGCTGACCGCCGGCTGGACCGTGGCGGCGTCCGTCGTCACCGTCCTCTGCTCGGCGTTCGCGGCCGCGCTGGGGCTGGCCGGGCTGGCCCGGCGCGACCTGCCCGAGCGGCGCTGGCTGGTGACGACCGTGGTGGTCGTGCTGGCGATCGCGCTCGCCGGGTACGGGGGCGCGCTCGGCGCGCCGTTCCACGAGACCGTGCGGGACTGGTTCAACGGGCCGATCAAGCCGTTCCGCAGCGTCTACAAGTTCCAGACCGGCCTCGCCCTGACGCTCGCCCTGGGCCTGGCCCATCTGACGGCCGTCGCGGCGCGGCGGCGCGGCGCCCGGGCGGCGGCACCCGGCCGGCGGTGGCTGCCGCTGGCCGCCGCGCTGCTGGTGCTGCCCGGCCTGGCCTGGCCCTACCTCAACGGCGGCATCCTCCAGCCCGGCGCCTTCAAGGACCTGCCGAACCACTGGCGGGCCACCGCCGACTGGCTGCGGCAGAACGCCTCCGACAACCGGGCGCTGGTGGTGCCGGCGACCGCGCACGGCGTCCACACCTGGGGCACGACGGTGGACCAGCCCCTCGACGTGCTGGCCGAGTCCCGCTGGGCGCAGCGCGACTACGTGCCCTTCGGCACCCCCGGCTCCCGGCGCGCCATGGACGCGGTGGAGGAGGCGCTGCGCTCCGGCGGCGAGGTGCCGGGGCTGCGCGACTTCCTGGCCCGCGCCGGCCTCCACCACGTCGTCGTCCGCAACGACCTCGACCCCGAACAGATCGGCTACGCCCCGCCCCGCACCGTGCGGCGCGCCCTGGAGCTCTCCGGCTACCGCAAGGTCGCCGGCTTCGGCCCGGCGCAGACCGGCGGCCGCATCCTCGCCGACACCCCGCTCCAGGTGCAGGCGATCTACCCGCGGCCGCAGGCCGTGGAGATCTACGAGCCCGTCCCGGACGGCGGGCCGCCCCGGCCCGGCCCGGTGGCGCTGCGGCCCACGGCGGGCACGGCCGTCGTCGGCGGCGGCCCCGAGGCCCTGCTGCGGCTGGCGGCCGACCCGGCCTGGCGGGACCGCCCCGCGGTGCTCGCCGGGGACAACCACCCCGGCGTCGGCACGCCGGCGCTGCGGGCCACCGCCGACGGGCTGCGGCGCGCCGACACCCGCTTCGGGCTGATCGACGCCAACACCTCGTACACGTACACCGCGACCGAGCGGAACGGCCCCGGGAGCCTCCAGGACCCGGGCCGGCCGCCCCGGCAGATCCTGCCCACGCGCGGGATCGGGCACCAGACCACGGCGGTGCTCGACGGCGCCCGCTCGGTGACCGCCTCCAGCAGCGGCAACTGGCTGTTCCACCTGCCGCAGTACGACCCGGTGAACGCGTTCGACGGCAACCCGGACACCGCGTGGGCCGAGGGCTCCGCGGGCAGCCCCGTCGGGCAGTGGCTGCGCATCGACTTCACCGAACCCCGGGCCCTGCCGGCGCGGCTGCGCGTCACCCCGCTGCCGGGCGGCGCCACGCGGGCCGCGCCCACCGTCGTACGGGTGGAGAACGACCGGCAGGCGGTGGAGAGCCCGCTGCGCCCGGACGGCACGCCCCAGATGGTCAGGGCGCCCGCCGGCACCTCGCCCTGGCTGCGGATCACCGTGCGTCAGGCCCTGCCCGGGCCGCCCGGGCTGTCGGGCGCCGGCTTCAGCGAGATCGAGATCCCCGGGGTGCGGGTGGCGCGGGTGCTGAAGCTGCCCGACGACGTGCGGACCGGGTCCCCGGCCCCCGCCGAGGTCATCTCGCTGCACCGGGGCACCGACGCGAGCGGGCTGTCCCCCGTTTCGGCGGAGACCGGCCTGCTGCGGCAGATCCGCACCGCGGCCGGCGACCACCGCGTACGCGCCCGCGCCGTCGCGGTCCCCGGCCCCGAACTCGACCGGCTGCTCGACCGGGTGGCCCCCGGCAAGCGGAACCGCGTGGTGGCCTCGGCCGACTCCGTCAGCAGGACCGGCATCGGGCTCAGCGCGCGCAACCTCGTGGACGGCGACCTCACCACCGCGTGGATCGCCGGCGACCGGCCGGTGATCCATCTGCGCTGGCCCGGCAAGCGCGAGATCGGCGAAATCGTGTTCGTCGCGGCCGGCGGGATCTCCACCCGCCCCCGGGAGGTGCGGATCGCCTCCCCGGACGGCGCGGCGACCGCCGGCGTGGACGGCAACGGCCGCGCCCGCTTCGACCCGATCACCACGGACCAGCTGACGATCACCATCAGCGACGCCGCCCCGCTGACCGTGCACAACCCGCTCGCCGACGGGCGGTTGCAGCTGCCCGTGGGGCTCAGCGAGGTGTACGTGCCGGCGCTGGCCGACCTGCGGGTGCCGGCGCCCGCGTCCGACGAGAGGTTCCGGCTGCCGTGCGGGGAGGGCCCGGCCCTCGCCATCGGCGACACCCTGCACACCACCGCGGTCTCCGGCTCGGTGCGCGCGCTGACCGAGCGGCGGCCCGTGGACGTCGAACTGTGCGCGGGCGAGGCCCGGGACGGCACGGTGGCGCTGGCCGCGGGCGAGCACCGGGTGAAGGCGGGCGACGGCGGGCCGCTGGCGATCACGGATGTGACCTTGACGCGGGGCGCGGAGCCGGTGGCCACGTCGGCGTCGGCTACGGGCTCCGTCTCGGGTTCCGTCTCGGGCGCGGGTCGTTCGGTGGCGGTGCGGGACTGGCGCGGCGACCGCCGCACGGTCACGGTCGGTGCCGGCGAGGCGGCCTACCTCCAGACCTACGAGAACGCCGACAAGGGCTGGAAGGCCACGCTCGACGGCAAGGAGCTCAGCCCGCTGCGGCTGGACGGCTGGCAGCAGGCGTGGCTGATCCCGGCGGGCGCGGGCGGCGTCGTACGGCTGGAGTACGAGCCGGCGCGGATCTACGAGGCCGGCCTGGTGGCGGGCGCGGCCGGCGTGGCGCTGGTGATCGCGCTGGCGGCGGTACGGGGCGGGGGCCGGCGCCGGCCCGAACCGTGGCCGGAGCGGGGGCCGGCACCGCGCGGCCGGCTGCTCGCCCTGGTGGCGATCACGCTGGTGATGGCGGTGGTGGCGGGCCCCTTCGCGATCGTGGTCCCGCTGCTCGCGCTGCTCGGCCGGTTCGTCCCCCGGGCGCTGCCGCCGATCGCCCTGGCGGCGATGGCGGCGGCGGGCGTCGCGGCGGCGGTCGGAGCGGGGGCGCCCCCGGCTCACGCCACGGGCGCCTTCGGCCCGGCGGCCCAGGCGCTGGCCCTCCTGGCGGTGACGGCGGCGATCACCCCGCCGTTGACACCCGCGAAGCGCGTGGAGACCCCACCGGGGGAGCGTCCCCATGCGTAGCCCGCACGCGCCCGGGCCTTCGGCCGGGAGGGGCTGCGCGCCTCGCGGCGCCGCCGCGTACGCCCTGGGCGGGCCTTCGGCGTGCGGGGCGGTGGGCCTGGAGGCGACGCGCCTCCGGCCGACCCCACAGCGAGGCCCACGAACGCCCAGCACCCCGGCCGAAGGCCAGGCAACCCTTGGGGCGTTCACGTCACGGACGGCCTGGGCAGGATGTCGCCCCCCCGGGGGGGGCACACCGCGCCCCGGGCTGGCGCCTGGCGGCGCTCACGTCACGTACGGCCCGGAGCGCGGACGTCGCACGAACCCGCCCGGGGCCGCATGCCGTGGCCTCCGGGGGCCGCGCCCCGCGGCGGTGCCGCATCAGACGCTGGCCCCGCGTCTCGGGCGCGGAGCGGCCGGCCTCACGAATGCCACCCCGGCCTCTGGCCGAAGGTCGGGCAGGCCATGGGGCGTTCACGTCACGAACAGGCACGGGAGGACTCCGCGCCAGCCCGAAGAGCGCACCGTGCCACCGAACCGCGCTTCCCCCGGCAGCAGCCGCTTGGGGCCCATGGCGTTGCCGCAGCGCCTCGGGACGCGCGGAGCGGCGGAGCGCACGGTTGCCGCCCCGAAGGGGGCGGGGAAGCAACCGCCCCCGGCCGAAGGCCAGGCAACCCTTGGGGCGTTCACGTCACGGACGACCCGAAGCGTGGCGCCGCGCCGAGGCCCGCCCGGAGGGCACACCGCACACCGTGGCCCCGGGCCACCGCTCGCGCGGCGCGCGGGGCGGCGGGCCCGGACCCTTCGGGGCGGGGCGGGCACCGCCCCGCCAAGGGCGGCGGCGCTCGGGAACGAACACACCGCAACGGAACGGAAACGGACAAGGAGCCGCATGACCTCCCCGCCACCCGCGGAGCGAACCCGCCTCGCGTTCTCGAGCGTGGACGAGATCTCCCGTCACTGCCTCTCCGTGGCGGAGCCCGAGACCGTCCATCTCGAGGTGCATCTGCCCGGCCGCCCCGACCCGGCCCGGCTCGCGGCGGCCTTCGACGCGGCCCTCCGCCGGCACCCCCGCATCCTCGTCCGCGAGGCCCCCGGCCCCTGGTGGCGGCTCCGCTACTCCTGGGAGACCACCCCCGTACCGGACGTCGCCCCCGTCCACTTC
>NZ_JBPQTV010000394.1:0-5288 GCF_051386515.1 Streptomyces sp. URMC 123
GGCCGGTGGGGGACCGATGGGTCATGGCAGGCACCCTTCGTGCGGGAGGCGACCGGGCCGGGCGGTGCGCGGCGCCGGGGTGTACGAGGCGCGGCGCGACGCCGGGGTGTACGAGGCGGGGCCCGGCGCCGGGGTGTACGGAGCGGGCCGGGGCGCCCACGGCGGACGGAGCGGCGACGTCACCGCGGGATCTGCCGTACGGCGTCCATGTACGCCTCCACCCGTGCGGCGTCGATCTCGCTGCCCCATCCGTCGCCCTCCAGGCAGCTTCCGACGAACGCCCCGTCGGCGGCGGCCAGCAGCCGGGCGGCGTTGCCGTGGTGGGTGTGCCCGGCCAGGACGATGGGCAGGTCCGGCGCGGCCGCGCGCACCGAGTCGATCATGCGGAGGGTGGTGTCGTCGTCCGGGTGGCACAGGGAGACGGCGTCGGCGCCCGCGAACCGGGCGGCCTTCGCCACCTCGGCCGTGGTCTTCCCGCCGCCGAACCAGGAGAAGTGCATCGAGTCGATGTCGGCGATGACGCCGATGTCCTGCCCCTCGATGCTCCGGCGGTAGGCCATGACGCGCAGCGGGTCGGGCGTGACCATGCCGTGCGGGGAGAGCGTCTGCCCGACCAGCGCGCCGACACGCACGAACGAGCCTCCGGTCACCTTCGCCACGCCCAGGGACGCGCTCACGGCGTTGCGCATCATCTGCACGCCGACGTGGAAGTCGCTGCCGGTGGCGCGGACGACGGCGTCGGCGACCAACGCCATGGCGGCGGTCCGTGCCGGGTCCGATTCGTCCGCCACGCTGTAGACCCGGTCGACCGTCTGGATCAGGCACCCGTGCGCGCCGCCCCGCTCCAGGGCGAGGGCCGACCGCACCGCGCTGTCCACGGTCTCCGCCAGGCTGCCGTCCCGGTGGAAGGGGGTGCCGGGCAGCGGCCGCAGGTGGACCATGCCGATGACCGTCCTGCCGCCCCGGCGCGGGAAGTCAGCCATGGCGCACCACTCCGCTGCCGGCGTAGGCGCCCAGGCGGCTGATGGCGGCGTCGATGTCCTGCCAGCGGCGGGCCGACGTCAGCCGGACGACTCCGCCGGAGAAGCAGAAGTTGAGGATGCCGGGGTAGGTGGACACCCCCGTCTCGCGGAGCAGGTCGCGGAAGCACCGGTAGGAGTCGTCCCAACCGGGCATGGTCACGGCCGTGTTGATCGAGTAGTGGGGCCTGATGGCGGTCGCGAACTCCGACAGGCGCGCGTGCGTGGCCTCGCGGAGCAGGAGCAGGCCGTTCTCGCGGGCGTTCCGCTCGGTGGCGTAGTTGTCGTACGCGGCCTGGAGCCGGTCGGTGGTCAGGCCGTAGGAGTCCTCGAACTCGCGGACCTGCTCGGTTCCGACGGCCCGCAGCCCCGTGATGCGCCAGCGCTCCATCCGGGCCAGCACCTCGATGAGGGTGTAGAAGAAGGAGGCCGGACCGCCGAAGTGGGTGGAGGCGTACTCGTAGTACTCGGTGATCAGGTCGCTGTCGGCGGTGACCCAGCCGGCCTTGATGCCGGGTGCCGACCAGTGCTTGGAGAGGCTGGAGATCCGTACGACGTTGCGCGCCGCGCGCGCGGGCGACAACCGGTTCGCGGGTCCGAGCCACTCGTGACACTCGTCCAGGAGGATCAGGGTGGTGGGCGGCAGCGCGTTCACCAGCCGGACCAGGTCCGCCTCGTCGACGCCGGCGCCGGTGGGGTTCGCGGCGGTCTGCAGCAGCACCAGCGGGGTGTCCGGGGACAGCGCGGTCAGCAGCGGCTCCACGGACATCCGGCCGTCCTGGGCCGCCAGCGGCACCAGGCGCGTGTCCGTGCGGCAGGCGATCGACTCCACCAGGGGCGGGTAGTTGGGCGTCGCGCACAGCGCGGGCGCGGACCGCGGTCCGGAGCGGGAGATGATGAAGTCGGCCATGCTGCTGACCGCCACGGTGCCGCCCATGGTGAGGGCGATGTTGCCCGCCTCGTAGCCGGCGCCGGGGATTCTGGCGCTCTCGTACGCGGCCACCGCTTCCCGTGCCTGCATCCGTCCGCAGGAGTCGGAGTAGCCGTACCAGTCGCGCTCCAGGGCGTAGCGGACGCACTCCTTGAGGACTTCCGGAAGGCCCCACTCCTCCTCGTCCACGGCGCCCCCGGAGAGGATCAGGTGGCTGTCGGACCGGAGGTCGCCGTAGAGGTCGTCGCGGAAGAAGAAGTTGAACAGCTCCTTGATGAACCGCACGGTGGTCCGCGACGCCAGCACCTCCTCCGGGGTGGTGCCGCGCCGCACCCTGCTGGCACGCCACCGGTCGGCCATCCAGGGGCGGGCGGCGTGGTCGCCCGATTCGGCGTCCACGCGGCCCAGCCACAGGTCGCGCAGTTCGAAGGGGTCCCGGGGGTCGACCGCCCGGTTGTAGACGTCGAGCATCCTGTCGTCGACACCGGGCAGGAAGAGCGGGTCTCCGCCGGTCAGGGGATGCGCCGGAGCGGTGGGTGCGACAGCCTCGGCCGGAAGGCTGAAACATCGTTGCGGCAGCGGATGGCGGAAGAGTTCCACTGAGGCTCCAGAGTCGTTCGCATGGGGTGGGGTGGGGTACCGGAGCGCGGGCGGGCCCTACCGCTCGAGAAGACGCAGCCGCTTCAGGTGCCGGGGTGTCTCCGGGACGCGGCCGTCGCCGGCGGTCCTGCCGTGGAAGAAGCGGTGGTTGTCGATGGCGACGAGCATGCCGGGCCGCCACTCGACCGCGCGGGCGCTGCCGGGTGCGTACATCGCGGTCAGCAGGCGGCGCAGGGCCGGCCCGACGTCCTCGGCCTCGTCGTCGCTTCCGTCCAGGAGCCATTCCAGCGGCTGGGTGTGGAAGTCGCGGAAGGAGAAGACCGGCGTGCCGCGGACGTCCCGCAGCAGCGGGGGAGCGCCCTCGAAGGCGCGGTAGCGGACCCGCTCCAGCAGCTCGGCGTCGTGCGGCGACAGGCGCCGCAGGACCTCGGCCATGGGCACGAGAACCGTACGGGCCGACGTGCTGATCCCCGGTTCGCAGCACATCAGCACGATGTAGCGCGGTTGCTCCTCGGGACGCCGGGTGCTGCCCTCGGTGTGCAGGGTCAGGAAGTTGGTGGCGAAAGGTTGCAGGGAAGCGTCGGAGGTCTTCCCGGCGGCGGCGACCAGATTCAGCATGACGCCCTGCTCGACATACGGCAGTACCGCCGCGTCGGTCTCCGGCATGGGTTCGCCGAGGCGCCTTCCCACCGCAATGTAGTCGGAGGTCGACAACGGCTCGTCGAGATGCAGCAGGGCGTATCCGTCCGCGGCGAGTCTTTCGCGAAGCGAATCCGCCAGCACGTCGGTACGCGCGCCGGAAGGAGGGCGGATGTTGGGCTGGAGTGTGGTCGCGGCATCCGTCTCGAGTAACTCGCTGCGGAGCCTTAAGTGACCGTCGGTCGCTCTCTCGGCAAAACAGCCACTGCTCAACGTGCACGTCCCCTAACTGGCTCACACGGCATAGCAGGCGCCACCTTCCACGGCGGCTGCGGCGGATGTCAATACCTGTAACTACCAATTGGAGTTGGTTGGCGCGATCGCGGCAGGTGGGAGCCGGGTGGGCAGGGGAAGTCAGCGGGGGCAAAGGCTGGTGCGGTCTGCTTTTCCGCGCTTCCCGAGAGTGGCTCCGACGGCATGAAAACACGCCACCGCGCTTCCGGTGGGCATCGCCGGAACAGGACATGGACATGTCTACCCCGCAGTGCGGAAGCAATGACCGTGAGGCGGTCGGAAGTGGCCGTGAATAACCTCGCGAACACCGGGTACACGCTTTCCGTTTGGCCATTGCCCGACCGTCGCCCCCGTGCTCCGGGGCAACACCGCAATGCCCGGTGGAAGGTCTTCCGGATCTTTCGGGAGTGCGATAGCGTCGCCGTCGCACCTCGATCGGCCAAGGGTGCGCCTGCACACCTGGAGCCCAGTTGCCCAGGGCGGCGCACGATGGGTCGCAATCCACGTGCCGATGCGCGGAGGAGTGCCGAATCCTCTTCCGCCGGTTCATCGCGCAGTTCTTCGACAGTCGCATGTGGGGGACTCTTGTACATACACCGCGAGTTCGTGGGCCTGACGCCGGGAAACGCGCGCCGGCCCGCCGTTCCGGTGGACGCCTACACACTCGGCGACGGCAAGGGGACGGACATCGTCGTCTGGACCTACGGGGCGACGCTCGTGGAAGTCAGGGTCCCCGACCGCGACGGCCACTCCGACAACGTCGCCCATCGGTTACCGACCCTGGCCGACTACGCGGACCGGGACACGAACGCCTACGTGGGAGCCACGGTCGGCCGGTTCTGCCGCAACGTCGCCCACGGCACGATCACCCTGGACGGGGTCCGGCACACCCTGGACCGCAACGCGGGGCCGCACCACCTCCACGGGGGCACCCACGGGTTCGACCGGCTGGTGTGGCGGGAGGCGGGGACCGAGCGCACCGAGGACCACGTCACCCTCACCCTGGCCCTGGACAGCCCCGACGGGGACCAGGGCTACCCCGGCGACCTGCACGTCGAGACCGTCTACCGGCTCGATCGCGAGACGACCCTGACCGTCGCGTTCCGGGCGACCACCACCGCGCCCACCGTCGTCGGGCTGACCAACCACACCTTCTGGAACCTCGCCGGCGCCGGCGCCGGCACGGGGCGGACCGCGGACCGGCACCACCTCGCCGTCAACGCCACCCGGGCCCTGCGGTTCGACGGGGACCAGGTGCCCCTGCCCGGACCGCCGTCCCCCGTCACCGGCACCCCGCTCCACCTCACCGGGGCCGATCCGCTCGGCGAGCTGCGCGTGGACAACTTCTACGTACTGGACGACCCGCGGTCCTGGGCTGCCGACCTCCACGACCCGGCATCCGGTCGCCACCTGCGCCTCTCCACGGACCAGAGCGGCATGGGCGTCTACACCGGCGACGCGCTGCACCCGCCCCGGGCCGGGGTGTGCCTCCAGCCCAGCGCCTGGCCCGACGCCCCCAACCGCCCCGACTTCCCCTCCGCGCGGCTCGACCCCGGCGAGACCTACACCGCCACCACGCGGTACGTCTTCTCCGTCCGCTGACCCGCGGACCACCGTCCGCAGCGAGCACCCACCCCACGGACACGAACGGCTTCCCCCATGAGCTCCCATCTCGCACCGGCCCTCACCTGGGAACGGGCCGGCAGCGCCGAGGACGTCCACGCGCTGCTGTGCGCCTCGGACGCCCACACCGCCGAGCGGTACGGTCTGCCGGTCCCCGAGCGCCGCATGGACAGCAGCCGCCG
>NZ_JBPQTV010000395.1:0-5281 GCF_051386515.1 Streptomyces sp. URMC 123
CCCGAAAGCGCCCCGCCTCTCCCCGCCGCGCTCCCCGCTTCGATGCGACAGGATGGAGACATGGCCAACCGACTCGCCGCCGAGACGTCCCCCTACCTCCTCCAGCACGCCGACAACCCCGTCGACTGGTGGCCGTGGTCGCCGGAGGCGTTCGAGGAGGCGCGCCGACGGGACGTCCCCGTGCTGCTCAGCGTGGGGTATTCGAGCTGCCACTGGTGCCATGTGATGGCGGGCGAGTCGTTCGAGGACAAGGAGACGGCCGCCTTCCTCGACGCCCACTTCGTCTCCGTCAAGGTCGACCGCGAGGAGCGGCCCGACGTCGACGCCGTCTACATGGAGGCGGTGCAGGCCGCGACCGGCCAGGGCGGCTGGCCCATGACCGTCTTCCTCACCCCCGACGCCGAGCCCTTCTACTTCGGCACCTACTTCCCGCCCGAGCCCCGGCACGGCATGCCGTCCTTCCGGCAGGTGCTGGAGGGCGTCCGGGCGGCCTGGACCGACCGGCGCGCGGAGGTCGGCGAGGTGGCCGGGCGCATCGTGCGCGACCTCGCCTCCCGCTCCCTGGCCCTGGGCGACGCGGCGACCCGGCCGCCCGCCGAGGGGGACCTGCACGCCGCGCTGCTCGGCCTCACCCGCGAGTACGACGCCCGGCACGGCGGCTTCGGCGGGGCGCCCAAGTTCCCGCCGTCCATGGTGCTGGAGTTCCTGCTGCGCCACCACGCCCGCACCGGTTCCGAAGGCGCCCTCCAGATGGCCCGGGACACCTGCGAGGCGATGGCCCGCGGCGGTATCTACGACCAGCTCGGCGGCGGCTTCGCCCGCTACTCCGTGGACCGCGAGTGGGTGGTGCCCCACTTCGAGAAGATGCTCTACGACAACGCCCTGCTGTGCCGCGTCTACGCCCATCTGTGGCGGGCCACCGGCTCGGACCTCGCCCGGCGGGTGGCCCTGGAGACCGCCGACTTCATGGTGCGCGAACTGCGCACCTCCGAGGGCGGCTTCGCCTCCGCCCTCGACGCGGACAGCCCACTGTTCGACGGCGCTCCCGGAGCAGCCCCCGGAGCAGCCCCTGGAACACACGGAACGCTTCCCACGGCGGCAGGCGCCGACACCCGTACTGAGGCCCCGCACGCCGAGGGCGCCTTCTACGTCTGGACCCCCGACCAACTGCGCTCCGTACTGGGCGAGGACGACGCCCGGCTGGCGGCCGAGTACTTCGGGGTCACCGAGGAGGGCACCTTCGAGCACGGCGCGTCCGTACTGCAGCTGCCCGCCCGCGGGCTGACCGACGCCCAGCGCATCGCCGGCATCACGCGGCGGCTGCGCGAGGCCCGCGAGCGGCGGCCCCGCCCCGGGCGCGACGACAAGGTCGTCGCCGCCTGGAACGGGCTGGCGGTGGCGGCCCTCGCCGAGGTCGGCGCCTACTTCGACCGGCCGGACCTGATCGAGGCCGCCCTGGACACCGCCGACCTCCTGGTGCGGGTCCACATGGACACGGGCGGCCGGCTCACCCGTACCTCGCTGGGCGGCGCGCCCGGGGCCAACCACGGGGTGCTGGAGGACTACGCGGACGTCGCCGAGGGCTTCCTCGCGCTGTCCGCCGTCACCGGTGAGGGCGTCTGGGTGGAGTTCGCGGGCCTGCTGCTCGACACCGTACTGCGGCACTTCACCGCCGAGGACGGCGCGCTCTACGACACCGCCGACGACAGCGAGCCGCTGATCCGCCGCCCCCAGGACCCCACCGACGGAGCCACCCCCTCCGGCTGGTCGGCCGCCGCCGGCGCGCTGCTGTCGTACGCGGCCTGTACGGGGTCGGCGGAGCACCGTACGGCCGCCGAGCGGGCCCTGGCCGTGGTGACGGCGCTGAGCGGCCGCGCCCCCCGCTTCATCGGCTGGGGGCTCGCGGTGGCCGAGGCGGCGCTCGACGGGCCGCGGGAGGTCGCCGTCGTGGGCCCCGCGGACGATCCCGCGACGGCCGCGCTGCACCGGGCGGCGCTGCTGGGCACGGCCCCCGGGGCGGTGGTCGCCCTCGGCGAGCCGGCCGCGGCGGGGGCGGGCGGCGAGGAGCCGGAGGAGTCCGTACCGCTGCTGCGCGGGCGCTCGCTGCTGGGCGGGCGCCCGGCGGCGTACGTCTGCCGGCACTTCACCTGTGACGCGCCGACCGGCGACCCCGGCGAGCTCGCGGCCCGCCTCGGGGGCGGGCACTGACGGTTCGAGCCGGCGTCGGCCGTTCGAAGGCGGCCGCAGGGCCGGGCGGACCGGCCTTTCGAAGGCGGCCGGACGGTCGACCGGGCCGACCGCTCGCGGCGGCCGGCGCCCGGTCACGCGTGCTGGTAGGCCACCAGCGAGATCCCCACGTAGTGCACCACGAACGCGGCCAGCGTGAAGGAGTGGAACACCTCGTGGAAGCCGAACCACCGCGGTGAGGGGTTCGGCCGCTTGATGCCGTAGATGACCCCGCCCGCGCTGTAGAGCAGCCCGCCGATGATCACGCAGACGAGCACCGCGATGCCGCCCTTGCGGAGGAAGTCGGGCAGGAAGAAGATCGCGGCCCAGCCCATCGCGATGTAGCAGGGTGTGTAGAGCCAGCGCGGGGCGCCCACCCAGAACACCCTGAAGGCTATGCCGGCGATGGCGGCGGCCCACACCGCCCACAGGAGTGCCTGTCCCCGTCCGCCCGGAATGAGCAGCATGGTGAGCGGGGTATACGTACCGGCAATGATCAGGAAGATGTTCGCGTGATCGAGGCGCCGTAGCACTCCGCTCGCGCGCGGGCCCCAATTGCCGCGGTGGTAGAGGGCGCTCACGCCGAACAGCAGACAGGCGGTGAGGGTGTACACGGCACAGGCGATGCGTCCCCGGGTGCTGTCGGCCAGGGCGGTCAGGAAGATTCCCGAGGCGAGCACGGCCGGAAACATCCCGGCGTGCAGCCAGCCGCGCAGCCGCGGCTTCACCGGGGAGGGCAGGTCGATGGGTGTGACGGCCGGTCGGGAGGCGGAATTCCCGGCCGAGTTCACGGCCGGTTGCGTGCGGGTCGCGAGGTCGTCGGACGCGGCGGGATTCATGACCGCAATGCTACCTACGCCCCCGTAGGTTCCATCGAGATCCCGAGTGGTGATGCTCACGGGGGTGCCCCCTGGACAGATCCCCCTCGGGGTCGGATGATCAAATGAGTGCGGTCGGCACCGGATGAGCGGTGGCAGCGTCCGGGTCGCGGCCCCCACGGGGCAGATACCTTGAAATGCGGACATATGCGACAAGGTCCGCTCAACCCTCAACATGTGACGCCGGAGCGTGCGGATTCCGGCGGGACGGAGCGATCGTGGCGCGCAGCGCTGTGTCTTCTGGGGGCGGCCCCCGGACCCCCGTGGCTCCCACCACCCCCACCAACCACCAGGAACTCATCGCGTGGGTCGATGAGATCGCCGCCCTCACCCAGCCCGACCAGGTCGTATGGTGCGACGGCTCGGAAGCGGAGTACGAGCGTCTGTGCGAGGAGCTCGTCGCCAAGGGAACGTTCAAGCGGCTCGACCCGGTCAAGCGCCCCAACTCGTACTACGCCGCGTCCGACCCGAGCGATGTCGCCCGGGTCGAGGACCGCACCTTCATCTGCTCGCGGAAGGAGGAGGACGCCGGCCCGACCAACCGCTGGAAGCACCCCGACGAGATGCGGGAGATCTTCTCCGGCGAGCAGGGCATCTTCCGGGGCTCCATGCGCGGCCGCACCCTGTACGTCGTCCCGTTCTGCATGGGCCCGCTCGGCTCCCCGCTCTCCGCGATCGGCGTGGAGCTCACCGACTCCGCGTACGTCGCCGTCTCCATGCGCACCATGACCCGCATGGGCCAGGCCGTCCTCGACGAGCTGGGCGAGGACGGCTTCTTCGTCAAGGCGGTGCACACCCTGGGCGCCCCGCTGGAGCCCGGCCAGGCCGATGTGCCGTGGCCGTGCAACTCCACCAAGTACATCTCGCACTTCCCCGAGAGCCGGGAGATCTGGTCGTACGGCTCCGGCTACGGCGGCAACGCGCTGCTGGGCAAGAAGTGCTACGCGCTGCGCATCGCCTCCGTGATGGCGCGCGACGAGGGCTGGCTGGCCGAGCACATGCTCATCCTCAAGCTCACCCCGCCGCAGGGCGAGGCGAAGTACGTGGCCGCGGCCTTCCCGTCCGCCTGCGGCAAGACCAACCTCGCCATGCTGGAGCCGACCATCCCCGGCTGGACGGTCGAGACCATCGGCGACGACATCGCCTGGATGCGCTTCGGCGAGGACGGCCGGCTGTACGCCATCAACCCCGAGGCCGGGTTCTTCGGCGTCGCGCCCGGCACCGGCGAGCACACCAACGCCAACGCCATGAAGACGCTGTTCGGCAACTCCGTCTTCACCAACGTCGCGCTGACCGACGACGGCGACGTGTGGTGGGAGGGCATGACCGAGGACAAGCCCGCGCACCTCACGGACTGGAAGGGCAACGACTGGACCCCGGACAGCGACACCCCGGCGGCCCACCCCAACGCCCGGTTCACCGTGCCGGCGGCCCAGTGCCCCACCATCGCGCCCGAGTGGGAGGACCCCAAGGGCGTGCCGATCTCGGCCATCCTCTTCGGCGGTCGGCGCGCCACTGCCGTCCCGCTGGTGACCGAGTCGTTCGACTGGCAGCACGGTGTCTTCCTGGGGGCCAACGTCGCGTCCGAGAAGACCGCCGCGGCCGAGGGCAAGGTCGGCGAGCTGCGCCGCGACCCGTTCGCCATGCTGCCGTTCTGCGGCTACAACATGGGTGACTACATGGGTCACTGGGTGAAGATCGGGCAGTCGGCCGACCCGGAGAAGCTGCCGAAGATCTACTACGTGAACTGGTTCCGCAAGGACGCCACGGGCCGCTTCGTGTGGCCGGGCTTCGGTGAGAACAGCCGCGTGCTCAAGTGGATCGTGGAGCGGCTGGAGGGCAAGGCCGAGGGCGTCGAGACGCCGATCGGCGTGCTGCCGACCAAGGAGGCCCTCGACACGGACGGCCTCGACATCGACGAGGCGGACCTCGATCTGCTGCTGACGGTGGACGCCGAGGTCTGGCGCGAGGAGGCCGCGCTGGTCCCCTCGCACCTGGAGACCTTCGGTGACCACACGCCGAAGGAGCTGTGGGACGAGTACCGGGCGCTGGTGCGGCGGCTCGGCTAGATCGACCCCACCCCGCTCATCGGGCCGCGGCTCACCGGCTGCGGCTGGGCCCGTGGCCCGTCCGGCTGGCGGCCGCGCGATGTGTTCGGCGACGCGCCCGGCGGCCCG
>NZ_JBPQTV010000396.1:0-5271 GCF_051386515.1 Streptomyces sp. URMC 123
GCCGCCGGCGCCGGCATCTCGTGCGCCGGGCCCTGGTGGTGTCCTGCGGCGGGGCCCGCGGCGGGACCCGTGACGGGCCCCGGGACCGGCCCCGCGCCCGGCTGTGCGGTGCCCGGCCCGGACGGGCCCGACTGCTCCGGAATCACGCGTTCCGTGGCATCCGCGAGCGCGCGCCGCGCCCGCCGCCCGGTGGGCTGGGGCTGTGCCGCGGCGGGCCGCCCGCCCGGGGCGCCGCCCTGCGCGGGCACGGTCGCACCGCCGTCGGCCGCCGGGCCGCCGTACGGGCCCGTGGGCGTGGCGCCGTCCCCGTGCGGCGGGTTCGACTGTCGCGGGAGCGCGCCGGCGCCCTCGGCGGAGGCGGCGGGGGGCGCGAGCCGGCGTGCGCGCCGTCCGGTGGGCGCGCCCGGCTCGGGGGCGCCGGCCTGTGGCGGTACGACGGGCAGGGCGAGGCCGTTGGCGGCCGCGCCCTCGGTGGTCGCCCCCGGCGCGGGTGTGTCGGAGGCCGGTCCAGCGGGCTCGCCGGGCGCGGGGTGAACAGAGTGCCCGGAGTGGCCGGTGTGGCCCGGGTTTTCGGGGTGCGCGCCGGGGCCGCCCGGAATGCCCGGAGTGCCCGGCGCCACCGGGTCGTTCGGGGCACCGGCGGCGGGCACCGGCGGCTGTGCGGCGGCCTGCGACGGGTCGCCCGGTCGGGGCTCGACGGCGCTCGGGCCGCCCGGCATCGCGTGGACCGCGCCCTGCGGGCCCGCCGGCGCCGGCGCCTGCTCGACCGCCGGACCGGGCGTGACGGGCGCGGCCTGCTGGGGCGTGCCGTGGCGTGCGCGCCGGCCGGTGCGGCCGGCCCCGGCCGCCGGCGGGGCGGCGCTCTCCGCCCCCGCCTGCGCTTCCTCGGCGGGGCTGGGCCGCCCGCGCCGCCGCCCGGTCGGCTGCTGCGGGGCGTCCGGTACGGGCATGGGCCGAGGGCCGCCGTCCCCCGCGCCGCTCCGCGCGTCCGGCACGTGCGGTGCGGTCGCCGTGTGCTGCGCGTCCGGCGTGCGCTGCGCGTTCGGTCCGCTCTGTCCGCTCTGTCCGGTCTGCCCGTTGGGCGTGCCGGCCGTGTTCGCCGCGCTCGCCGGGGCGGAAGCCTGGGCGGTCCGGTCCTGGGCGGGCCACGCGTCATGGGCCGCGACGAGCTGCCCGGGGTGGGTCTCGTCCTGGCCGCTCTCGACGGAGGGCAGCGCGGGCAGGGCGTGGCCCCGCGCCTCGGCACCCCCGGCGGCCGCGCCGGAGCCGGCCGGCGGCAGCGCGGAGACCGGCGCCACCGGAACGGGCGACTCGGGCAGGGACGGAGAGGGAGCCGGTGCCGCGGGGGCGGGCAGGACGGCGGCAGCCGGCGGTACGGGCACGGCGGGGGCGATGGCCCCCGGGCCCTGTCCGGCCGCACCGGCGTGCGGTCCGTTCCCGGCCGGCTCCACCGCGGCGTGATCGCCTCGCGCGCCCTCGCCTCCGGTCGAACCGCCCGCGCCGCCGGAAGCACCCGTACTGTCGGAAGCGCCCGTACCGGCCGGCAGGGCGATGGCCCGTGCGATGGCGATGGCGCCAGGAGCGTGGGAACCGGGCCCGGCGGAGCCGCCGGAGCCGGGCGCATCCGCCGGGCCGACTGCGGGCGCGCCACCGAGGGCCCCGCGTACGGGCCGGCGTCGGCGCTCGCCCGGCCCCGCGTGACCGTCGGCGCCACCGTTCGCGCCGTGCGCCGCCTCCAAGGCGCCGCCGGGGCTGTTGGCACCGCCGGCACCGACCGGCAGGGCCGACCGGTCCGCGCCCGGCGGCAGCTCGCTCTCCGGACCGCGCCGCGCCCGGCGCCGCCCGGTCGGCCGGGGCGGTTCCAGGGCTGGGGGACCGTCCTGCGGCGCGGCTCCGGGGGCCGTGCCCTGCGCGGGTACGGCGATCAGCCCGCCCGCCGCCGCGGCCGCACCGGCCGGCAGGGCGCCCTGTGCCTCGCGCGCCGCCGGCACCTGCCCCGACGAACCGCCCTGGCTGCCCTGACTGCCGTGACCGTTGTGACTGTTGTGAGCGCTGTGACTGCCCTGGCCCCCGTGGCCCCCGTGGCCCCCGTGATGACCGCGATCACCGCCGGCGTGCGACGCGGCATCGCCACCGCCCGCGCCGCCGGCACCGCCGCGCGCGGCCGAGTCCGCATCCGTACCCGTACGCGAGCCCGCACCCGTACCCGTACGCGGACGCGCGGGGGCGACCGGCCCGGACACCGCCGTCATCGGCAGCTCCAGCACATGCGCGCTGCCGCTCATCCCCGGCGCCTCATGCGTGCGCAGCGTGCCGCCGTGCCGCCGCACGATCCCCCGGGCCAGCGGCTCGTGCACCGGGTGGCCACCCGGGTACGGGCCGCGCACCTCGATCCGCACGGAGTCACCGCGCTGCGCGGCGGCCACCACGATCGTGGAGTCGCCCGAACCGCCGCCGGCGGCCGGAGCGTTCCCCGTGGCGTCGACGCCGGCCACGTCCGCGATGAGATGGGCGAGCGCCCGAGCCATCCGCTCCGGGTCCAGCTGGACCTCCAGCGGCGGCGCGTGCACCGCGAACTGGGCGCGGCCGGGGCCGATCAGCTCGATCGCGCCCTCGACGCCCGCGGAGACCACCTCGTCCAGGGTGATCTCGGCCGGCGCCAGCCGGTCCTCGCCCGCGTCCACCCGCTGGAAGTCCAGCACGTTGTCGACCAGCGTGGTCATCCGCGCGTAGCCGGCGGCGAGGTGGTGCAGGATCTGGTTGGCCTCGGGCCAGAGCTGGCCGGCCGGGTCGGCGGCGAGCGTGCCCAGCTCGGCGCGGAGCTCGCTCAGTGGCCCGCGCAGGGAGTCGTCCAGGACGGCGAGGAGTTGGGCGTGGCGCGCGGCCAGGGCGTCGTACGGCCGCCGGTCGAGGAAGGTCATCACCGCGCCGACGAGCTGCTCGCCGTCGCGGACCGGCGCGGTCGTCAGATCGACCGGCACCGCCCGGCCGTTCTTGGCCCACAGCACCTGGCCGCGCACTCGGTGCTTGCGGCCCGAGCGCAGGGTGTCGGCGAGCGGGGACTCCTCGTACGGCAGCGGGCTGCCGTCGGCGCGCGAGTGGTGGATCAGCGGGTGCAGCTCCTGGCCGCCCAGGTCGCTGGCGCGGTAGCCGAGGATCTGCGCGGCGGAGGGGTTGACGAGGACGACCTTGCCCTCGGTGTCCACGCCGACGACGCCCTCGGCCGCCGCGCGCAGGATCATCTCCGTCTGCCGCTGCTGGCGGGCCAGCTCGGCCTCGGTGTCCACGGTGCCCGTCAGGTCCCGGACGACCAGCATCAGCAGCTCGTCGCCGGTGTAGTGGTGCAGCGAGGGGTCGGCGTACGGCATCCGCGCGTCGTCGAGATTGGCGCTGGTCACCTCGACCGGGAACTCCGTGCCGTCGGTGCGCCGGGCGACCATGCGGGTCGGCTTCGTGCGCCCGTGCCGGTCCTCGGCGGCGGGGCGGCGCATCGACCCGGGGATGAGCTTGGGGTCGAAGTCGGGCAGCAGGGAGAGCAGTCCGCGCCCGACGAGCGCGGTGCCCGGCGTCTCGAACGTCTCCAGCGCGATGGTGTTGGCGTTGACCACCGTGCCGTTGCAGTTGACCAGCAGCAGGGCGTCGGGGAGGGCGTCGAGTATGGCTGCGAGGCGAGCAGCGCCTCGGGATGGCCTGCTGCTCACGACGACGCTTCCTCCCTGGTTACCGCACTGTGCCGACCAGCCCCGGCCCATCTTGCCGCTCGCCGCGGGGCGTGTCACTAGAGGGAGTCTACGGGCAGCGGTTGCGCGAGCGACGGCGGATGAAGCGGCTCGTACGGCGTCCGGGGGCGACTCGCCGCACGCCCGACATAAGGCTTACGGCAGGGCTTACGGCTCCGTGTCCGGGTAACGGAATATGTCATTCCGTCATAGGAGTGGCCGCCGCGTGCGCGGTCAGGAGGAGAGGTCGGGCAGGAGCGGGCGCAGATGGTCCCAGCGCCGGATCTCGCAGCCGTCGGTCCGGGAGAACCGCGCGTCGACGGGGCGCCCGGCCCAGGTCCCCACGACGTGGGCGACGGCCGGGCCGCCGTAGATCCGGGTGCACATGGCGTCGGGCGGCACCGGCGCGAAGGGGTCCCGGCCCCAGGTGGCCACCTCGTCCAGCCGGTCGCAGGCGCCCTGCGGATCGCGATGGGTGCCAGTCGTGGGGTGGCAGTCCAGGTGGTACGTGCCGTCCCGATGGGGGTCCCCGGTGCGGTCGACGACGACGGTCAGCTGGTCGGTGCCGGCCGGCGGGACCCGGTCGGCGGGCGGGGCGTCGACGGCCGGCGGCTGCGGGAAGGCCTCCCCGAACAGCGGCAAGGGCATGGGCAGCGGCATGGGCAGGGGCGCCCCGCCGCCCGCCGCGGTGGCGCCGGGTGCCGCGGCGAGCGCCGCGGTGGCGGAGAGGACGGTGAGCGCGAGGGCGGTGAGACGGCGCGGCGACATGGGGGCTCCCGGGGGTGCGGAGGGCGGAACGGGGGCGCGGACGGGTGGTGCGCACACCGTCGGCACGCCCCTGCTCTACTAACGCGCCGGGGCCCCGGGCGTTGCGCACGCGTCCGCCGGCCACCGTCGCGGCACGCCCCCGCGCGGGGTGGTGCGGGCGGCTCACCAGGTACGCCTTTGCTCTGCTGCCCACGGGCCTAGTACCGTAGGGTGCGATTGGTGACAGTCCACGGGCTGTGCCATCATCTGCACACCACTTCGCGTTCGCGCGTGGGTGTGAGGAGGCTTCGCCTAGTCTGGTCTATGGCGCCGCACTGCTAATGCGGTTTGGGGTAACCCCCCATCCCGGGTTCAAATCCCGGAGCCTCCGCTCGATCCTCGGATCGTGAAGCCCTGGCCCTCGGCCGGGGCTTCTGTGTTTTTCCGGGGCGTTCTCCCGATGGTGTTTCCCCCGGCGGCCGGAAGCGTTCGCTCGGGCGCCCGGGGTCCGCATGTTCGATCGTGGGGCCGGCGCCGCGGTCGGCGGCCCGGTCGCGCCACGCGCAAAGAGGGGTGTTTTCGCAGGTCGGCGGCCACATGGGGAACGGATTTCGTCTCCGGCCGCAGGTCATGTAATGTTGTTCCCGCAACGCCGACCGGAAAGAAAAACCGGGAAGCAAGCGCTCGTAGCTTAACGGATAGAGCACTTGACTACGGATCAAGAGGTTGCAGGTTCGAATCCTGCCGAGCGCGCACCATAGGACGAAGGCCCCCCAGGGAACTGGGGGGCCTTCGTCCTATGGTG
>NZ_JBPQTV010000397.1:0-5264 GCF_051386515.1 Streptomyces sp. URMC 123
TTCGGCCGGGGGGCTCTGCGCCGAAGGCGCGGGAAAAACGAGTCCCGCCCCTTCGGGGCAGGGAAATGGGGCTTCGCCCCGAAGGGGCAGGGCGTTTTCCCCGGCCTTCGGCCGGGGGGTTGGGTGGTGTTTGCGCGCCCCCGGAGTGCGGGGTGTCGGCGCCGTACCGGGGTACGTCCTCGGCGGCGCACGTGCACGTGGCTTCTTCGGCTGCACCACCATCCCGTGCGCCGCGCTGCGGGGGCACCCCGCTACGTCCCCTCCGGCGGCATGGGCGCACAAAGCGGAGTGGGGGTATGCGCTTCGTACACGCCGCGACCCGCGCACGAGTGGTCGCCCGCGATCCAGGCCCTGGCCAAGGGAGGGGCCCAGCTCACGCCGGCAACCGCAACGGGGACGCCTTGGCCGCAGGTCAGCCGCCGGCCCTGAGCGCGTCCAGGTGCCGTCGCAGTACCTGACGGAGCAGCTCCGGCGGATAGCGGTCGGGCAACAGCGTCGCCTGGAGAGTGAGTCCGTCGAGGAGGGCGGCCAGTCGCGTGCTTTCGAGTTCGATGTCCGTGTCGCCCGGTAGCCCGCCGGCGGACCGCGCTTCGTGCAGCACGCGCGAGATCAGGAGGTGCAGGCCGGCCTGCATGTCGGCGGCGCAGGGCCGCAGTTCGGGGCGGGTGTGTGCGGCGGTGGTGAAGGCGAGCCAGAGTGCGGACTCCCGGCGGCGGGTCTCGTCCAGGGGAAGGAGCTCGGCCAGGAGCTCCAGTGTCGCGGCCCGGCGGTCGGTGCGGCCGTCGGGAGCCAGGAGCCGTTCGGCGTGGGTTCGGACGCGGTCGCCGATGCGCTGGGCCAGCTCCCTCATCGTGAAGGTCATCAACTCGTCGTGGTTGGTGAAGTAGTGGCGGACCGAGCCGACGGCGAGTCCGGCTTCATCGGCGACGTTGCGCAGCGACGCGTGCTCCAGCCCATGCCGGGCGGCGACGTCCAGGACTGCCTGCGCCACCACCCTGCGGCGGGCCGCGGGATCGACGATCTTTGGCATGTTGCCTTTATAGCACGACTGGGCTAATACTTATTTGGCTCAGTCGCGCCATAAAGATGGGTGGTACCTGCGTGAACCCCTGGCTGCTCACTGCGGTGATCGCGGTGGTCGTGATCGCGGCCGTGATCAAACGGATGATCGGAGAACCGGTCAGGGCACGGGAGCTCTTCGCGGCCCCGGTGGTCCTGACCGGAATCGGCATCCTGTCCCTCGTCAAGAAGACGGACCTGACCGCCACCGATATCACCTGGGTCATCGCGAGTGCCGTCCTCGGTGCGGCGCTTGGCGCGCTCCGCGGCACGACCGTTCGGCTCGTCGAAAAAGGGGGCGCCCTGTGGCAGCGGTACACCGGCCGCACCTTCCTCGCCGTGCTCGGCACGCTGGCGGTCTCGGCCGGCTTCAACATCCTGGCGGTCACGATGGGCATGCACGAGGACGCGCGCCCCCTCCAGCTCGCCATTGGCGTGAGCTTCCTCGGCGAGTCCCTCGTGGTCGGCGGCCGCGGCATCTCTTCGGGGATACCCTTCGCCCCGGCGCGAACGCGCTGACCCATGGCCGCGTCGCACCCCGCACAACTCGGAGCCGCTCGGTCGGCACCTTCCGTCGGATCACGAGCGGAGCCGGAGGCGAAGAGCAGCGACGGCCGCCCTGCCAGGGGACGCCCGCTACGCGAACACCGCCTTGACCAGCGTCTGCTTCACCTTCTCGAACGTCCCGGCCATGGTGGGCAGGTCCATTTCGACGTCCCCGGAGGTCAGCGAGCCGGTCAGGGTCTTGGCGCCGTCGGGCGTGCTGTACATCAGCGCACCCCAGCCCCAGAACCCTCCATTGTGGTGGAGGACCGTGCCGCCGCCCTCCAGCTCCTCCACGAACACCCCGAGGCCGTAACCCATCGTGGGGTCCGGGTCGCGCATCTCGGCCAGCAGCTCGGACGGGAGGAGCCTGCCGCCGTTCAGTGCGGAGAAGAACGTGTGGAGGTCCCGGGCGGTCGAGATCATGTCGCCGGCGGCGGATGCCCAGGAAGGGTTGAAGCGGGTGGTGTCGACCACCTTCCACTGGCCGGCGTCGTCGTAGCCGAAGTAGCCGTGGGCGTGCGGCTCGGGGATATCCTCCCGGGTCTCCGGCAGCACGGTGCCGGTCAGCCCGAGCGGACCCAGGATCAGCCGGTGCGTCTCCTCGGGCAGCGGGCGGCCGGTGACCTTCTCGATCAGCAGCCTGGCCAGTACGTAGTTGGTGTTGGAGTAGCTCCAGGACGTCCCCGGCTCGAACCGCGCCGGCTTCGCCAGCGCTCCCCGCACCAACTCCTCCGGCCGGTACGTCACGAACTGGTGGTCCGCCCACTCCTTGCCGAAGCCGGCGACCACACCGGGCTCGACCGTCCCGTCGGCGGAGAACTCGCCGGTGCAGTTGAACAGCCCGCTGGTGTGCTGCAGCATCATCCGTACGGTGATCCGCCGGTCGAGCCCGAGCTCGGGCAGGTGGTCGGCCACCAGGTCCTCAAGGCCGAGCCTGTCCTCGGCCACCAGCCGCAGCACGACGGTCGCGACGAAGGTCTTGGTGACACTGCCGACCCGGAAGTGCCCGTCGGTCGGCGGCTTCGCGGTCATGCCCAGCTCGCTCACGCCGGCGCTTCCGGTCCACTCGCCGAGCTCGTCGTTCACGCGCAGCTGCACCCCGGCGAAACCGGCGTCGACGATCTCCTGCATGGCCTTCCGCAGCTCGGGGCGGTCCTGCGCGGCGGCGGTGTTCTGCTCACTCATGGTGATTCCTCATCTCGTGTCAGCGGGTGTGGGATGAGGTTGGACCCTGACCCAAGGTCAAGGTCAAGGCGACGGCGGAGCGTTACTCTCGCCCCATGACAGAGGGGTTCACGATCGGTCAGGCGGCGGCTTTCGTCGGGATCACCGTCAAGGCGGTGCGGCACTACCACCGGCTCGGCCTGGTCGCCGAACCGGAACGGGACCATTCCGGCTACCGGCGCTACGGGTCGACCGACCTGCTGCGGCTTGTCCAGATCAGGGCCCTGGCCGGGGCGGGCGTGCCGCTGGCCGAGATCGGCGAGCTGCTCGACGCCGACCCCGAGCGGTTCGCCACCGCTCTGGACGACGTCCACCGCCGGCTCACCGAACAGATCGAGGAGCTGACCGCCCGCCGCGACAACCTGCACCGGCTCGCCCACGGCGACCGCGCCCTGCTGCCCGACCGGGCCTGCGCGGTCCTGGAGCGACTCGCCGAACTCGACTTCGACCCCGACTACGTCACCAACCAGCGGGAGGCCCTGGTGCTGTCGCGGGCGCTGGCTCCCGAGCTCTTCGACGTCTTCCTGACCAACCTCGAACACCGACTCGGCGACCCCGAGTTCATCGAGCTGACCAAGCGCAGCTGGGAGGCGAGGCTCTGGGAGCCCGACGACCCGCGGATCGAGGAGCTGGCCTCCGCGGTGGCCGCCAACCTGCTGGCCGACCGCGCGCTGCTGACGATGCCGACCGCGCAACGGCACCGGCCCGACGCGGTCTCTCGGTACGGGGTGGTCAACCACCACCGGGAGGACGAGGCGCCGTCCACCGCCCGGTTGAACACGCTGGTCGAGGGGCACCTGCGCGCGGCGGGCATCGAGGTCCCGCGTCAGTGACGGCCTGCCCTGTGCTCAGGCGCATCGATAGGATCGCGGCATGATGGAAGATCCCGTGGCTGAGCTGTCAGAGGCTGAGTACCGACGCGTATGGGACCGCTTCCACGAGGTTTTCGACTTCCAGCCGAGTACGAGTTCCTTGCAGTGGCCGGCCATCAAGGAGCCCGTCGCGTCGGTGACCTGGAGCCTTTCCGCGCTTGACGACGATCCGGGGTACGAGCGCCTGGACCGCCTGGTCGCGGTGGTCCAGCAGGGACTCTCCTCCTGCGTTGGCCCGGCGGGCAGGCTGTTCGCCCTCGACTGGCAGCACACGTCGTATCGCTTCGCACCGCGGGAGGTCGGCGGTCCTGGACAACCGGCTTGGCCGCTGAGCCCGTACCCCGACGGGGACTACTACATCTTCCTCGCAGAGGACTTCCGCTTCGGCAGCTTCGGCCACCCTTGGGAAGAGTCCCTCTGCCTGTTCGGCGAGGAGCTCCTCGACGCCGCGTCCACGGAGGTCGACAGGGTTCTCGGCCAGCCGCTCCGCAGGTCAGGCACGGCAGTAGGCCCGGCCTGAGATCGCGCCCGGACTCATGGTCGCGCGATAATCCCCGCCCCCCAGCAGCGCGAATGTCGCGCGTCCGTACATGCGCCTCTTCACGCAGCATTCCTGAAACTGGCCTGCTGCATCATCACCCACCGCCAGCTTCGGTCACTCTTTTAGTTGCTGTCGTCATCCGTGTACAGGCAGAAGGGGTGACCAGCAGGGTCGAGCATCACCCTGACCTTGCCCTGTGGCTGATACCCGGCCTCCCTCGCACCGAGTTCCAGCGCATGAGTTACGGCGGCCTGCAGATCGACGACTTCGAAGTCCAGGTGCATCGTGATCCGCTGGGCATCCTCTTGAGCGGGCCAGACTGGAGGGACGTAGCCGTCCGAGAACTGGAAGGCTATGTAGCCCACGCTCTCCGAGGGTGCGACAGCCGCCCCATCAGGCTCTTCCTTGGTGATCCTCCAGCCCAGGAGGCCCGCGTAGAAGTGAGCGAGCGCCTGCGGATCGCGCGCCTCAAGCACGACGCCCCACCAGCCGTGCCTCGACATGCGAGGAGTGCCGGGCTCATGACTGGGTCGTCCACGCATGGTGCCCACTACCTCCGGGTGCTCTGCCGCATATCCTCATCAAAGGCTGGCCTCTGGACCCTATCGACCGCCCGAGCACGAGGACCAGGAGTCCTTGCACAGATGGTCGTGCATGCTCCCGAAGCTGATCGGCTTCATTGTGTTAGGCGTTCTTAGTGCGCCCCGCGCATCCGGCTCGGTATGATCCACGATCTGTCGGCCGCAGACAGCTCCGGCTTCGCCGGAAAGAAGACAGGCGGGAAGCCGAGTGCCGGCTGCAACCACCGGTGTCTTTTTCCCCCCACCGCGGGCGCGCCGCTGACGAGAGTCGAGGGGACGTGGCGGGGTGCCCCCGCAGCGCGGCGCACATGCTCCCGGGGGGAGCCGAAGAAACAACCCGCACGGTGCGCCGCCGAGGAGGTACCCCGGCGCGGCACCGACACCACGCACGGACAGAGCGCACGACCGCACCACCCACCCCCGGGGGGGGGGGGGGGGGGG
>NZ_JBPQTV010000398.1:0-5240 GCF_051386515.1 Streptomyces sp. URMC 123
GGGCGGGGGCCTCGCGCAGGGAGAGCACGGGGGCGACGCAGGCGTCGGAGTCCTCGAAGACGGCCGTCCACTCCGCGCGGGTGCGGGACGCGAAGCGGTCCGCGATCAGCGTGCGCAGCTCGTCCCAGCGCTCGGGGTCCTCGCGGGCGGGGGCCCGGTCGGCGATGCCCAGCCGGTCCAGGAAGGCGTCGTAGAAGCGCCGCTCCAGGGCGCCGACCGCCATGTGGCCTCCGTCGGAGGTCTCATAGGTGCCGTAGAAGGGGCAGCCGCCGTCGAGGAGGTTGGCCGCGCGCCGGTCCCGCCACCCGCCGGCGGCCAGCATGCCGTGGATCATCGTGGTGAGATGGGCGGTTCCGTCGACGATGGCGGCGTCGACGACCTGGCCCGCCCCGGTGGACCGGGCGTGGTGGAGGGCCGCCAGCACGCCGACGACGAGATAGAGCGAGCCGCCCGCGTAGTCGCCGAGGAGGTTGGCGGGGAAGGCGGGCGGCCCGTCGGCCGGGCCGCTCAGGCCCAGCGCCCCGGTGACGGCGATATAGCCGATGTCGTGTCCGGCGCGCTCGGCCAGCGGCCCCTCCTGGCCCCAGCCGGTCATCCGGCCGTAGACGAGCCGGGGGTTGCGGGCGTGGCACTCGGCGGGGCCCACGCCGAGCCGCTCCGCGACCCCGGGGCGGTAGCCCTCGATGAGCACATCGGCGCGGGCCACCAGGTCCAGGGCGGCCCGCCGGCCCTCGGCGGACTTGAGATCGAGCAGTACGGAGCGCTTGTTGCGGTTGATGACATCGGCCTCCGGGGCGACGGCGAGCTCACCGCCGCCGGGCCGGTCGACCCGGACGACATCGGCCCCGAGGTCGCCGAGGAGCATCGCGGCGAAGGGGCCGGGGCCGATGCCGGCGAGTTCGATCACCCGCACGCCGGCCAGGGGGCCGATGTGACCCGCCGCCGGGTCGCGGCCGGCTCCTCCGGCGTCTCCGGCATCTCCGGCTCCCGCCACGGTCAAGCCCCCCTCGGTGTGACACCGTTGATGTAACATCAGGGATGTTAAGAAGGCGCCCTCCGCCGCACAAGACCCCGCCACGCGCGGGACGCGCCGCACCACACGCCGCCGGAGAGGCCCGGCCGCCTCGCCCGCTCGGGCGGCGCGCTTCCCGGTCCGCGCCTCAGCCGTCCAGCTCGGCGATGAGCCGCTTCGGCGCGATGGCCCGATAGCTCTCCTCCACCCAGTCGCACAGCAACTCCGCGCCCGGCGCGCCGGGCTCGGCCAGCGGCACCGCCACCCAGCCGGCCCTGCCCAGCCCGTAACCGGCCGGCGCGGCGCCGGGCGCGGCCATCGCGTGCTCGTGCGCCTGGGGGTCCTTGAGCTTGACCGTGATCCCCGGGGGGCGCTCGCCCTCGTCCGCCCCCAGGAAGACGAAGATCTTCTTGTTGACCTTGACGACGCACTCGCCCCAGGGGAACTCCTCCACCGCGCCGGGGAGTTCCAGGGCGAAGGCGCGCACGCGCTCCCGCACTCTCAGCGCGCCCCTCAGGGCGCCCGTCTCTGCCGCGACCATCGCTGCTCCTCCTCGCTCGTCCGTTCCACGCTATCCCCCGCCACTGACAGTGACGGGGAACCGAGGTGGTCGCCGTCGGCGGTGCGGTCGACCAGCCGGTGCAGCCGGTGCGGAACGTCGCCGCCGACCAGCACCACGACCACCGCCGTCAGGCCGAACGCGAGGACGGCCAGGGCCCGGCCCAGCGGCATCGTCCCGGCGAGGTGCGCGCCGAGCACGGGCGCCACCGCCCCGCCCAGCGCACCGGTGTTGTAGACGAAGCCCAGCGAGGCGGCGCGGGTGGCGGTGGGGAAGTGCCCGGCGAGATAGCGCGGCAGGATGCCGGAGATGCCCTGGCTCAGCGCCAGCATGCAGAAGAGCAGCGCGCCGAGGGCGACCAGGCTGTCACGGACGGCGAAGACCGGGAAGACGAAGGCGAGCGAGGCGGTCAGGGTGAGGGCGTAGGCGCGGCGGGTGCCGAGCCGGTCCCCCACGAAGCCCGCGAGGCAGCAGCCGGCCATGGTGCCGAACCCGGCGTAGTACATGACATCGGTGACCTGGCCGGGCGTGTACCCGAGCTCCGTCTTGAGATAGGTGGGCAGCAGGGCCTGCACCGGCCAGCTGTAGAGGAACGCGCAGAAGACGGTCAGTGTCAGGGACACGTACAGCACCCAGCCGCGCCGCCCGCCGAGCTGGGCGGCGAAGGCGAGCAGGGCGCCGGCCGCGACCAGGGACAGGGCCGGCACCAGTACGGGTCCCGCCCCGGCCGCGACGGGGGTGAAGACACAGAACAGCGAGCCGCTCGCGGCCGCGGCGAGAGCGGTGTTCAGTACGGCTCTGCCGCGCCCGGTGAACAGGGGGCGGAAGGGGTTGGGCCGTGCCGCGGCGCCGCCCACCTCGCTGCTCCAGTCCCCCGCCTCCGGCAGCGCCCGCCGCACCCACAGCGCCACCAGGACCGGCAGCACCCCGATCCAGAACATCCAGCGCCAGCCGAGCCCGGGGACGACCCACTGGTAGACCTCCGCGGCGAGCACCGTGCCGAACGCGTATCCGGAGATCAGGAAGCCGGAGGCGCGGTTGCGCACCCGCACCGGCCAGCTCTCCAGCACATAGGTGGCGCTCGCGCTGTACTCCCCCGCCATGCCCGTGCCGACCAGCAGCCGGGCGGCGAACAGACTGGTGTAGTCCCAGGCGAATCCGCAGGCGAACGTCCCCAGCGAGTACAGCAGGATGCTGGCGACCATCGCGGCCTTGCGGCCGTGGCGGTCGCCCAGGGCGCCCAGCAGCGCCCCGCCGAGCCAGCGGGTGATGAACGCGCCCGAGACCAGGCTCGCCGACTCCACGGTGCTCAGCCCGAAGTCCGCGGCGATCTCCGTGAGCACCAGGCTGATGAGCACGAAGTCGAAGCCGTCGAGCACATAGCCGACCCAGGCGGCGAAGAGGGCCTTCCACTGCCGGCCGGTGACCTCGCGGTACCAGCGCCGCGCCGGGCCGTCGCCCGCCGCGCTCACAGCAGCCCGCCCTCCTCCAGCAGATGCCGCACGGCCTTGACCGCCGCCCCGTCCAACGGGGTCTGCGGTGCGGCGGTCGCGGGGCAGTCGATGACACCGAGCAGGTGGAGCGCGGCCTTGAAGGCGCCCAGGGAGGCCGAGCTGCGGCCCATCGCGGCCGGGTCGGCGGCGTCGGTGATGGCGTAGAGCGCGGCGAGCCGGTCCTGCTCCGCGGCGGCCTCGGCCCAGCGTCCGGCGCGGGCGTGCTCGTACAGCCGTACGTAGCCGTGCGGGTCGACGTTGCCCAGGCCCGGGACGACGCCGTGCGCCCCCGCGAGCAGCGCGCCGTCCACGGCCAGCTCGGAGCCGGTGAGCACGGAGAACTGTCCGCCCCGGTCGGACGCGCGCAGCCGCACCAGCAGCCGGCGCAGTTCTCCGTCGTTCCCGCTGCTGTCCTTGAGCCCGGCCAGCGTGCCGTCGGCGGCGAGGGCGAGCACGGTGTCGGCCGGCAGCTTGGTGTGGACGGCGAGCGGGATGTCGTAGGCGTACAGCGGCAGGTCGACGCCCGTACGGACGCGGCGGTAGTGGTCGGCGATCTCGGCCGGGTGCGTCCGGGTGTAGAAGGGCGCGGTGGCCACGAGCGCGTCGGCGCCCAGGGCGGCGGCCGTACGGGCGTGGGCCAGCACGCGGGCGGTGGTCATGTCGATGACCCCGGCCAGTACGGGCAGCCGGCCCGCGGCGGCCTCGACCGCCGTGGCGACGACCGTACGGCGCCGGTCGTCGTCGAGGTACGCCGCCTCGCCGCTGGAGCCGAGGACGAACAGGGCGCTGACGCCCGCCTCGATCTGCCGTTCGACCAGGGCGCGGAGGGAGCGGGTGTCGACATCGCCGGAGGGGGACAGGGGGGTGCACAGCGGCGGAATGACACCGCGCAGGGGGCCGGTCGGGGTGGCGGGACGGGACATCGCTGCTCCAGCGTCTTCCTGGCGGGCCCCTGGAGGGATTGTGGTGGATTTTAGATTGTTTTACGGCATATGACGCCACGTCGGACAGGGGTGGTGTCGACGTCACGTCGGATGTGGGGTGGCGGTGTGGACGTCACGTCGGACGGGGTGTGGCGGTGTTGGCGTCACGTCGGACGGTGGCGATGCGGATGTCCGCGCGCCGCGGGGCGCTCACTCCGGCGCGCGGTCGGGACCGAGCGTGGCCACCCGGCCGCTCGCGCCCGCGGCCCAGCAGCCGAGGTCCGGCGCGCAGTCCACCGTGTCGTACGAGCCCGCGTCGAAGCGGTGCCAGGTCCGCCCGGCGTCGAGGGTGAGGTCGCTGCCGGACGGGCCCACCGCGAGGGCGAGCGTGCGGAACCCGGGGAGCCAGGCGACCCCGGAGCGGTACGCGGCCGGCGGGCGGCGGGCCGGGGCCCAGTGGGCGCCGCCGTCGCCGGTGACCGCCGCGGCCCGGGGGGAGTCCTGGTTCGGGCGGTAGTCGCCGCCGACGGCGATGCCGTGCGCCCGGTCCCGGAAGGCCAGCGCGAACACACCGCGGGCCGGGTCACCGGCCGGGACGGGCGACTCGGCGACCGTCCAGGTGCGGCCCCGGTCGGCGGAGTGCAGGACGCGGGCCGTGGCGGCGCCTCCCGTGGCGATCCAGGCGTCCCGCGGACCGGCCGTCACCAGACACTGGCCGCTCGCCGCGAAGCCCGCCTCACCGGCGAGCGCGGGCGGCATGCCGGCCGTCGGCACCGGCTGCCAGGTCCGGCCGCCGTCGGCGGTGGAGAGCAGGCGGAACCGGCCGTCCACGGGGTCGCTCAGGGCCAGCCCGTGCCGGCTGTCGAAGAAGGCCAGACAGTCGTAGAACGCCCGGGGGTCGGGGTTGCGGAAGGTTTCGGACCAGGTGGCGCCGCCGTCCTCCGTACGGAGGACGCGCGAGGCGTCGCCCTCGCCGATGGCGAGCACGACGGCGCGCCGGGCGTCGAACGCCTCGACGTCCCGGAAGTCCAGTTCGCCCGCTCCCGGCGGTGAGACGTTTCGCCAGGTGCGCCCGCCGTCGAGCGTGCGCAGCACGGTGCCACGGGAGCCCGCCACCCAGGCGGTGGCGCGGTCGACGGCCGCGAGGCCGCGGAAGCGGGCGTCGCTGCCGGTGGGCGCCGGCTGCCAACCGAGGCCGGCGGGTGCGGTGTTCCGGGCGGGCGGGGCCTCCGCCGGGCCCGCCCGCCCGGAAC
>NZ_JBPQTV010000399.1:0-5233 GCF_051386515.1 Streptomyces sp. URMC 123
GCCCCCTCCCCCGCTCACCGGCGAACAGGAGCGGGACCCGACGCCCTCGGCAACCGCATGCTCCTCGCCGACCTGCCCGTACCGCGCCGCCCCCCGCGCGCGCCCGACGGCAGCGCCCCGTACACCGTGAACGACCAGCTCCTGGTCGCCACGGCCCTGACCGTGGCCCGCTGGAACCGCGCGCAGGGCCGCCGCACCGCCCCCGTACGCGTCACCATGCCCGTGGACGACCGCCCGCGCGGCATGGAGATGCCGATCGGCAACGGCACCCGGCTCACGGAGGTGGTGGTCGCGCCGGAGACCCGCGCGGAGGCGCGGGCGATGGCGGCCGAACGGCCGGACCCGGCGACCGTGGACCGGCTGCTGCGCCGTACGGCGGCCCACACCCGCGCGCTGAAGTCCGCGCCGGGCCGCCCGCTGGGGCTGGTCGGCGCGCTGCTCACCGCGCCGCTCGTACCGGTGGGCGTGCGCGCCGCGGTGACGCGCGGGCTGCGCCGGGCGGCCGCGCCCTGGGCGTCGACGACGCTGCTGAGCAACATCGGCCGGCTGCCGTACCCGCTGGACTTCGGCGACGCCGGCCGGGCGCACGCCGTGTGGTTCTCCGCCCCGGCCCGCCTCCCGCGCGGCCTGACGGTCACCACGGCGAGCACCGGGGGCCGTATCCATCTGGCGCTGCGCTGGACGCGGGCGCTGCTGGACGACGCGGCGGGGGCGGAGCTGGGCCGCCTCTTCACGGAGTCGCTGGCCGCGACGGCGGCCCCGGAGGAACCGCGCGAGCCGACCGCGCCGACCGTGCCGGGGACGGCCTCGGCACCCGCACCGGCCCCGTCACCAGGGAGGACGCCATGACACCGGACCGGCGGCCCGCCCCCGCCGCCCCACCCGAACCCACGACAGCCGCGACAGCCACGGCAGCCACGGCAGCCACGCCGAAACCGCCAACGGCCCCGGAACCGGCACCGCCACCACCGCGGACGCCCGCCCCGCCCCTGCGGGACTTCTACGAGGACCCGGCCGTCCCCGTCGCCTCCGGCGACGAACGCAGCCTGCGCCAGGCCCGCATGCTCGCCGCCGCCCTGAGACAGCCGGGGCAGTCGGGACGGCCGGGGCAGTCGGGGCAGCCGTCGCGGCCCGGGACCGGCGGTGGAGCCGGCCGCGGCGCGCTGATCCTGGACGTGGGCTGCGGTGACGGCCGGGCCGCCGCCGTGGCCGCGCGGGAGCTGGCCGGCCACCGCCTGGTGGGCGTGGACTGGTCGCACGACGCGCTGCGCCGGGCGGCGGCCCGCGTCCCGGCCGTGGTCCGGGGCGAACTCGACGGCCACGGCCTGCCGTTCGCCTCCGGCAGCGCCGACGCCGTGCTCTTCAGTGAGGTGGTGGAACACCTGGTCGACCCGGACGGCGCGCTGGACGAGCTGCGCCGCGTGCTGCGCCCGGGCGGCCACCTGATGCTGTCCACCCCGAACCTAGCCGCCTGGTACAACCGCGGCCTGCTGCTCGCGGGCGTGCAGCCGGTGTTCTCGGAGGTGAGCCTGCGGGCCGTGCACGGCCGCCCCGGCAACCAGGTGGTGGGCCATCTGCGGCTCTACACCGCCCGCGCGCTCAGGAGCTTCCTGGAGGCCTCCGGCTTCCGCGTGGTCACCGTGGCGGGCGCGCCCTTCCACGGCGTACCGCGCCCGCTGCGCGCGCTCGACCGGGCGCTGTGCCGGGTGCCGTCCGCGGCGTCGATCCTCCTCGCGCACGCCCGGCGGGTGTAGCGCCGTGCTGTGGTGGGGGGTGGCCGCCGCACTGCTCGCGAACGTCCTCTACAGCACCGGCTTCGTCCTGGAGAAGCGGGCGCTCACCGGGCTGCCGCCACTGAGCGCCGGCAGCCCGGGACGGCTCGTACGGCTGCTGCTCGGCAGCCCGCTGTGGCTGGCCGGCGCGCTGGCGCTGGCCCTCGGGTTCGCCGCCCAGCTCGCCGTCTACCGCACGCTGCCCATCGCCGCCGCGCAGGGCCTGTTCGTCTCGGGCCTGGTGCTGCTGCTCCTGCTGTCGTCGCTGCTGCTGGGCGAGCGCACCAGCGGCCGGGAGCGGGGCGGGGTCGTACTGATCCTGCTCGCCCTGCTGATGGTGGTCGGCTCGCTGCACGGCGCGGCGGACGCGGTGAGCCGGGCCGCGCCGCTGGGCCCGCTGCTCGCGGTCTGCCTGCCCGCGCTGGGGGCGGGCCTGTGGCTGTACGGGGCGGCCGAGCGGCGCGCCCGGCGCCGGCACCGCCCGCCGAGCAGCGGGGTGGCGTACGGCGTGGCCGTGGGCCTGCTGTACGGCGTCAGCTCGCTGGCCGTGAAGGGCGTCTCCGGGCTGCTGGCCGCGGAGGACATCGGCGGGGTGGCACTGGCCCTGCTGGGCTCCCCGTACCCGTATCTGCTGCTGTTCACCGGCGCCACCGGGCTGGTGCTGTCGCAGACGGCGCTGCAGCGCTGCCGGGCGTCGCTGATCGTGCCGGTGTGCACGACGGTGAGCTGCGTGTTCACGGTGGCCGGGGGGTCGTTCGCGTTCGGCGAGCCGCTGCCGGAGGACGCGCTGCGGCTGGCCCTGCGGCTGGGGGGCACGGTGCTCGCCGTGTCCGTCCTGCTGACGCTGGAGCGGGGGCAGGCGGCGGTGGGCGGGCGGGGTGACCCGCCGGAAGCGCCGCCGGGGGCGCCGCCGGACGCTCCGCCGGAAACCCGGGCGCCGTACGGGCTGCCGGAGCCGTACGAGGCGTACGACCGGCCGGAACGGCGCGAGCCGCACGAGCCGTACGAGGCTCACGGGTCACCCCGGTCGCACGGACCCCAGAAGTCACAAGAGCCGCACGAGCCGCACGTCAGGAGTTCGGAACCGTACGACAGGGGTGCCGGCACCGCCCGGACCTCGGACAAGGAGCCGTACACGTGAAGCCCGACGACCCCCTGCTGGGGATACTCGCCTGCCCGCTCGACAAGGGCCCCCTCGCCCTGCTCGGCCCCGAGGACGCCCTCTACAACCCCCGGCTGCGCCGCCGCTACCCCATCGTCGACGGCATTCCGCAGCTGCTGCCCTCCTCCGGCGAGACCGTGCCCGAGGAGGAGCACGAGCGGCTGATGGCGCGGCTCGGCGACGCCGACGCGGATGCCGGCGGCGCCGGTGCGGGGGGCGGGGGCGCCGATGGGGGCGACGGGAGCGGCGCCGGGCCGGCCGGCAGAGGTCCCGCCGGGGAGGGCACCTCATGACGCTCGCCGCCCGACTGGGCCCCCGGCTGCCTCCGAAGCTGGTCGCCGGGGTCGCCACCCGGCTCTACCCCGCCTACGAGCCGGAGCTGCGCCGGCTGCCCGACTTCTGCCCGCGGGGCGGCACGGCGGTGGACGTCGGCGGCTGGTACGGGCCCTGGACCCGCCGCCTGGCCCGGCACGCGGACCGCGTCGTCACCGTCGAGCCGGTCCCCGACCTCGCCCGGGTGCTGACGGCCACGGTGCCGGCCAATGTCACCGTGGTGCAGGCCGCCGCGGCCGACCACGAGGGCACGGCGCGGCTGTGGCTGCCGGCCGGCGGGGGCGGCGAGCGCGGCGTCTCCTCCCTGGTGCGCCGGCCCCTGCACGACACCTCCGTGGAGGTGCCATGTCTTCCCCTCGACGACCTGGACCTCATGGACGTCACCCTGGTGAAGATCGACGTGGACGGCAGCGAACTGGCGGTGCTCCGGGGCGCGGAGCGGCTGCTCCGCAAGGAGCGGCCGGCGCTCTTCGTGGAGCTGGAGATCCGCATCCAGCCGCTGGAGCCGGTGCTCGACCTGCTCGCCGGGCACGGCTACCGGGGCTGGGTCCTCCCCCACCGCTCCTGGGTGCCGCTGATGGCGTTCGACCTCGCCCGGCACCAGGCGCGGACGCAGCACGTGGCCGAGCACGGGCTGCTGCGGCGCTCCCTCCTGCCGCACCGCCGCTACGTCAACTCGGTGCTGTTCCTGCCCGACGGGCGGCGGCCGAGGCCCCGCACGGTGGCCCGGGCGCGGGCGCGGGCCCGCGTGCGCCACGATGGGAGGCATGAGCTCCGCTCCTGACCCCGCGTCCGACCCCGCGTCCGCGTCCGACGGGCGGCTTCCCGGTCCGCTGCTGTTCCAGCTGGTCCTGCTGCGCAGGATGGCCGACCACCGGCCGGACCTGGTCGAGGACGCCCGGCGCGAGCTCGGCGTCAGCCGCGCGGACCAGCGGGAGGCGAATCGCCGCTGGCAGGCGATGGTCCGCTCGCCGCGCTCGCGCGGCGCGGTCGCCCGGCTGGCGTCGCTGCTCGGGCCGCCCGAGGAACGGGGGCCGCGCCGGGTCGGCGACCTCACGTGCGAGGCGCTGCGGTGGCCGGTGCCGCTCTGGCCCGATCTGCGGTTCGAGGTCCTGACCGCCCCGGGCGGTCAGGTCTGGAACGAGTGGCTGGTACGGGCGCGGGGTGCGGCGCCGCCCCTGCTCCGCTCGGTGGCGGACCTCCGCCCGTGGAGTTGCACGGTGGACGAGGTGGCGCGGGCGTTCCCCCCGGCGACGCCCCTGGAGGGGTCGGCGCCGACCCGCTGGCGTCTCGCGTTCACGCCGCCCGACGCGGGTCCGCTGGTCGCGGACTTCACGTGGGGCCTCCTCCAGGAGGTCTCCCCCCGGTGAACCGTGCCGAGGGCACGGGGTCTTCGCTCCGGGGTGGGATGTGGCCGGTACGGGCGCGCGAAGCGAGGTGGGGGGTTGGCGCGCCCTGCGGTCCGGCTCTCTCGGAACGGCAGCAGGTCAGGGCGCCAGGCAGGCAACGCCCGGAACCTCGGGCGGGATTGCCAGATTGGTCGGGTCCACGAAGCCCGTCGCTTCCTGAACGGCACATTCGACGGTTGCCACCGGGTCCGGAACAGCACTGGCCGGGGTGGCAAGCAAGCCGAGGAACGCGAAGCCCCCTAGGGTTACTACGACAACACGGCGCATGACCGCCCCCCTTCTGAAGTAGTGCGACATGTCACCGCGAGGCTTCCCGCGTGGGCGAGTGCGATGTCTCATGTCACCCTTCGTTCATAAGTTCCCCCCTCCGGGCGGGTTCGCGCGACGTCCACGGTATGGGTCGTCCCTGACGTGACCGTCGTCGACGTGAGCGTCCCAAGTGTTTGCCCGCGCCGTCGGTGCGGGAACCACCACCCCACCCCGGCCGAAGGCCGGGCTCTTTCCCGCCCCTTCGGTGCGGAGCACCACCTCCACCCCGGCCTACGGCCGGGCTGAGG
>NZ_JBPQTV010000400.1:0-5229 GCF_051386515.1 Streptomyces sp. URMC 123
CCTCACCACGGCGTTTCCGCCCCGCGCCCCCCCCGCGGGGCGGAAACGCCGTGGTGAGGGGCGACACAGCCGGTTCGGCCCTGCCGTACCCCACCGCTCTTGATTACATTGGTTCCCGGCGGCGCCGAGCGCGCCCCGCCCCGCGTCACAAGGGCCCGCGCGCGCCGCGCGCCGCCCGCGGGGCCCCTGCGACCCGAGGAGTGACTCCCTCCAGCAATGGACGGATCGTCCTGTAGTACCTGCGCCGCCCCTCTGCCGGAGGCGGCGGCATGACCATCCCCCTCCTTCTGCTCGCCGCGGCTCTGCTGCTGATCCTGGCCAATGGTTTCTTCGTGGCCGCCGAGTTCGGCCTCGTGACCGTCGAGCGCGCCGAGGCCGAGCGTGCCGCGGCCGGCGGCGACCGCCGGGCCCGCACGGTCGTCAAGGCCCTGCGCGAGCTGTCCTTCCAGCTCTCCGGCACCCAGCTCGGCATCACCATCACCTCCCTGGTGATCGGCATGCTGGCCGAGCCGGCCCTCGCCCATCTGCTGACCGGCCCGTTCGCGGCCACCGGCCTGCCGGCCGGCCTGGTGCCCGGCGTGGCCGTGGCCGTCGGCATGTTCACGGCCTCCGCCGTGCAGATGGTCATCGGCGAACTGGTCCCCAAGAACTGGGCGGTCTCCCGCCCGCTGGCGGTGGCCCGGTTCGTGGCGGGCCCGCAACACGCCTTCGCCACGTTCTTCCGGCCCGTGATCTCCCTGCTCAACGCCGTGGCCAACCGGCTCGTACGGCTGCTGGGCGTCGAGCCCACCGAGGAGCTGGCCTCGGCCCGCACCCCGGACGAACTGGTCTCGCTCGCCCGGCACTCCGCCCGCGCCGGCGCCCTGGAGCAGGACACCGCCGACCTCTTCGTCCGCACCCTCTCGCTGGGCGAGCTCACCGCCCAGCACGTGATGACCCCCCGGGTGCGGGTGAGCGCCCTGCAGTCCTCCGCCACGGCCCAGGACGTCATCAACCTGACCCGCGCCACCGGCCTCTCCCGCTTCCCGGTCTACCGGGAGCGGCTGGACGAGGTCGTCGGCACGGTGCACCTCAAGGACGCCCTGGCCGTGCCCGCCCACGACCGGCTGCGCACCCCGGTGGGCCGGGTGGCCGTGCCGCCGCTGCTGGTGCCCGGGACCCTGCCGGTGCAGCCGCTGCTCGAACTGCTCCGCCGCGAGCAGCCGATGGCCGTGGTCGTCGACGAGTACGGCGGCACGGCCGGCGTGGTGACCCTGGAGGACATCGTCGAGGAGCTGGTCGGCGAGGTCCGCGACGAGCACGACGGTGAGGACCTGCCGGAGCTGGCGGCGCTGCCCGCCGAGGACGGCCGCGCGGTCTGGGACGCCGACGGCGGCTGCCGGGTGGACACCCTGCGCCGGATCGGCCTGCAGGCCCCCGACGGGCCGTACGAGACGGTGGCCGGGCTGGTCGCCGATCTGCTCGGCCGCATCCCCGCCCCCGGTGACACGGCGGTGCTGCCCGGCTGGCAGCTGCGGGTGCGGGCGGTGGAGCACCACCGGGCCGGGCGGGTGCGGATCGTCCGCACCGACGGCGCCCGGATCGCCGAGCGCCCGGAGCCGGCCCCCTGCCCCGCCGAGGCGGCCCCCGTGCCGGCGGAGGCGGCCGTGCCGGCCGTGCGCGCGGCACGGGCCGCGGGCGGGACGCACGCCGTGCACGAAGCCCCGGGCGAGGCCCGGGTCCCGTGCGAGGCCCAGGCCGAGCCGGTGGGGGCGGTCGCCCGATGAGCGCCGCGCAACTGCTCTTCGCCCTGCTGCTGGTGCTGGGCAACGGCTTCTTCGTGGGCGCCGAGTTCGCCCTCGTCTCGGTGCGCCGCAGCCAGATCGAGCCGCTGGCGGCCGGGGGATCGGCCCGCGCCCGTACCGTGCTCCAGGGGCTGGAGAACCTGCCGCAGATGATGGCGGCGGCCCAGTTCGGCATCACCGTCTGCTCCCTCACCCTGGGCGCGGTGGCCGAGCCGACCGTCGCCCGGCTGCTGGAGCCGGTGTTCCACGCCCTGCGCGTCCCCGAGCCGGCGATCCACCCCCTGGGCTATGTCATCGCGCTGGCCACGGTGGTCTTCCTCCACCTGGTCATCGGCGAGATGGTGCCCAAGAACCTGGCCATGGCGGCCCCCGAGCGGACCGCCCTGTGGCTGGGCCCGGCGCTGGTCGCCTTCGCCCGGCTGTGCCGCCCGGTCACCGCGTTCTTCGGCGCCTGCGCCCGCCTCGTGCTGAGGGTCTTCCGGGTGGAGCCCAAGGACGAGATCGAGGCGGTCTTCACCAGCGAGCAGCTCGGCCATCTGGTGGCCGACTCCCGGCAGGCCGGGCTGCTCGACCCCGGTGAGCAGGAGCGGCTGGCGGACGCGCTGGAGCTGGGCAGCCGGCCGGTGACCGATGTGCTGCTCGACCGGGCGGCCCTGGTGACCGTCGACCCGTCGGTGACCGCGCGCCGGGTCGAGGAACTGACGGTGCGCACCGGGTACTCCCGCTTCCCGGTGGCCGCCCCCGGCGGGGCGTTCATGGGGTATCTGCACGTCAAGGACGTGCTGGAGCTGGACGACCCGGACCGGGCCGTGCCGCAGCGGGTCTGGCACCCCATGGTCACCCTCCGCGCGGAGCTCCCGCTGGACGACGCGCTCACCGTCATGCGGCGCGCCGCCGCGCACCTCGCGCAGGTGGCCGACGCCTCCGGCCGGGTGCTGGGGCTGGTGGCGCTGGAGGACGTGCTGGAGAAGCTGGTGGGCGAGGTCCGCGACCCCGCGCACCGCGACCTCGCCCAGCGCGCGCCCGGGACGCGCGCCGCGCACCGGCCGGGAAGCCCGGGGAGCCTGGTGGGCGCGCGCCGCCAGGTGCCGGTGACCCGCCGCTCGCCCGCCCCGGAGGCCGGCCCCGCCGAGGAGACCCTGCCGACCGCGGTCGGCTAGGTACCGGGTTCCCTCCGCCCCCCGGGTTCGCCCCGCGGGGCGCGTCAGGCGGGCGGGGGGCCCTGCGGTCCGGGGTCCAGGGGGCCGCGGCCGGACAGGACCTCCCCGTACGCCTGCATCAGATCCGGCAGCCGCAGCGTGGAGAGGTCCTCCCGGCTCGGGGTGCGGGGCGAGCACGACAGCCGCAGATCGCGGTAGGCGCAGCTCTTCTCGTAGAGCGTGCGCAGAAAGCGGCCGTTGCCGAGCTCGTCGATCCAGCCCTGGTCCACCACGTGCGCGCTGATGCTGCGCAGCTCCTCCAGCGCGTCGTCGTCCCAGGCGTCGCCGTTCTCGGCGGCCAGCACCTCCCCGATGCGGGTGAGCTCCAGCGGCCGGTAGCTGGGGAAGTCGACCCGGGTGGTGAACCGGGAGCCGAGGCCGGGGTTGGTGGCCAGCAGCCGGTCCATGCCCTCGGGGTAGCCCGCGAGGATGACGACCAGCCGGTCGCGGTTGTCCTCGGCGCGCTTGAGCAGCACCTGAAGCGCCTCGTCGCCGTACGCGTCGCCCTTGCTGTAGCCGGTGTTGGAGAGGCTGTACGCCTCGTCGACGAAGAGCACCCCGCCGATGGCCGAGTCGATCAGTTCATTGGCCTTGACCGCGGTCTGGCCGAGGAACTCGCCCACCAGATCCGCCCGCTGGGCCTCCACCAGGTGGTCCCCGCCGAGCAGCCCCAGGGCGTAGAACACCCGTCCGAGGATGCGGGCCACGGTGGTCTTTCCGGTGCCGGACGGACCCGAGAACACGAAGTGTCGTTTCGGCGGCTGGACGGGCAGTCCCTGGCCGGCCCGCAGCCGCGCCATGTTGAGCTGCGCCGACAGCGCCCGCACCTGACGCTTCACCGGCTCCAGGCCGACCATCCGCTCCAGCTCGTCGAGCGCCTGCTCCAGCAGGACGGGGTCGGCGGGGCCGGCCGGCAGGGACGAGGACACCGGGCGCACCGGCCGTACGGCGCCGGCCTTCTCGCGTACGGCGTCGGGGCCGGCGCCCGGCGCGTCCGGACCGGCCCCGGAAGCGCCCGCTCCGGAGGCACCCGTGCCGCCGGCGCCCGGCCCCGAGGGGCCCGCGCCGGGGGAGCCCGCGCCGGGAGCGCCCGTGCCCGGGACCGTGCAGTCGGCCGGGGGCCCGGCCTCCGGGTCGGGCCCGGCCCAGGGGTCGCGGGCCTCGGCCGCCTCCGCCGCCGCCACCAGCTCGGCGTCGGCCGCCGCGTCGATCAGCTCCTGACCGGCCCCGCCCAGGGACACCGGGGCCAGGTCCGCCGCCTCGTCCAGCCCGTCGCCGTCGGCGATGGCCGCCAGCCGCGCCGCGGTGTCCATGAACGAGGGGTCGATCCGGTGCACGGCGCGGTAGAGGGGGAGCGCGGCGGCGGTGCGGCCGTTGCCCTCGTGGGCCCGGGCCAGCCAGTAGCGCAGCTCCTTGCGCTGCGGCTGCTCGCTGCGGCAGCGCATCAGCGCCGCCGACAGCAGCGGCTCCGCCTGCTGGTACATCTCCAGCCGCACCCGGGCCATGCCGCCGAACAGCCCGGCCTCGATGCCCAGCAGCGGGTCGCCCAGCAGCGGCTCCGTGTGGTGGACCAGCTGGTCCCAGTCCTTGACCAGATAGGCGCGGCAGGCGTGCAGGAAGCGCACCTGCGGATCGGCCTCGACCGGCGGGCAGCCCGCCAGCGCCTGGTCGAGCTCGGCCACATGGCGCCCGTCGAGCCAGTGCGAGGCGTGCGCCAGCAGCAGGTCGCGCGGGGTCTCCAGGACCGGCTGGACCCACCAGCCAAGCCAGTACCAGGAGTTGAGCGTGCGGCGGTGGCGGGTGCGCTGTTCCCCGAAGCGGTCGCGGTGGCGGTGCATGCGCAGCAGCGCCATCGTGGTGTCGACCCGCAGGGCGTGCAGCCCGAGCCAGGCGTCGGCCATGGCGGGGTCGAGCCGCACCGCGGTCCGGAACTCCTCCTCGGCCTGCGCGTAGGCGCCCATGGTGTAGGCGTCGACGGCGCGCAGCCAGGCGAGATCGGCCGGGGCGTCCGAGCCCTGCCTGCCGAAGTCCATCACGTCCCCCACCAACCGTGCCCCCGTGGTGTGGCGGCCGGGCGGCTTCCGGACCGCCGCCTGTCGAACCGCCTCGCTGTGGACGGGAGTTACCGGGTCCTCCCGAAGCGCATCGTACCTGCGCGGACACGGTGCGCCGAAGGGTGGCGCACAACGGATCGCCGCGTATGACGATCGGACGGGGGCGTGGCCGGGGTGCGGGCGGGGTGCGGG
>NZ_JBPQTV010000401.1:0-5226 GCF_051386515.1 Streptomyces sp. URMC 123
CCCCCGGGCCGGCGGGGCTTGTCGTGCGGGTGGGGGCCGGCTCAGCCGGCGCCGACGAAGATCACCAGCAGCAGCCACACCACGGGCGCGGTGGGCAGCAGCGAGTCGAGGCGGTCCATGATGCCGCCGTGGCCCGGCAGCAGCGTGCCCATGTCCTTGATGCCGAGATCCCGCTTGATCATGGACTCGCCGAGGTCGCCGAGGGTCGCGCTGGCCGCGACCGCCAGCCCCAGCAGCAGGCCCTGCCACCAGGTGCCGCCCTCGATCAGGAACTGCATGCACAGCACGCCGGCCACCATGGCGAAGGCCACCGCGCCGAGCAGGCCCTCCCGGGTCTTCCCCGGGCTGATCCGCGGCGCCAGCTTGTGCCGGCCGAACTTCCAGCCGACGGCGTACGCCCCGGTGTCGCTCACCACGGTCAGCACCAGGAAGGTGAACACCCGCTGCGGGCCGTCGGCGTCGGCGCTGAGCATCAGCGCCACGAACGTCGCCAGGAACGGCACGTAGAACGCGGCGAAGATGCCCGCCGTGACGTCCTTCAGATAGTCGTGGGGCGGCTCGGCCATCCGCCAGGCGAGCACCGCGAGGGAGGTCAGCGCCACGGCGACCCACGCCCCCTCGGCGCCCCTGACGTAGCCGGCGACGACCATGGCCGCGCCGCCGACCGCCAGCGGCACCAGCGGGACGCGGATGCCCTTCTCCTCCCGGAGCCGCGAGGACAGCTCCCAGAGGCCGACGACCACGGCGATCACTATCACGCCGAGGAAGAGCTCCTTGACGAGGAAGAGGGAGGCCACGATGACCGCGCCGAGACCCAGGCCGACCCCTATGGCCGCCCGCAGATCGCGGCCGGCGCGCTTCTTGGCGGGCGCGCCGTGCTGGTGCGCCGAGTGCCGCTCGGGCTGCGGCGTGGGGGTCACCGGCTGCTGCTCCTCGTCACGGAACTCGTCACGGGACTCGTCTCGGGACTCGTCTCGGGACTCGTCACGGAACAGGGGGCCGCTCAGCCGAGCGGCCCCCTGGTCACGATCGTCCTGGTCTCCGCCTGTGTCGGGCACGATGGGCATGGGCCGAGTCTGCGCCGAGTCGGCCGTCGCATGCGGCGGACCCGCCGGGAGAGGCCCCTGGTCGGGCGGACCCCAGTAGCCGGCCCTCGATGGGGTGCCCCCGGCCGAGGGCGCCGGGCGGGCCCCCCAGGAAGAGTCGTTCATCAGACCTCGAGCAGCTCGGCTTCCTTGTGCTTCAGCAGCTCGTCCACCAGCGCCACGTACTTGCCGGTGGTGTCGTCGAGCTCCTTCTCGGCGCGCCGGCCCTCGTCCTCGCCGATCTCGCCGTCCTTCACGAACTTGTCGATGGTCTCCTTGGCCTTGCGGCGAATGCTGCGAATCGAGATCTTCGCGTCCTCGCCCTTGGTCTTGGCGACCTTGATGTACTCGCGCCGCCGCTCCTCGGTGAGCTGCGGGAACGTCACACGGATGATGCTGCCGTCGTTGCTCGGGTTCACCCCGAGGTCGGAGTCGCGGATCGCCTGTTCGATGTTGCGCAGCGCGCTCTTGTCGAACGGGGTCACCACGGCCATCCGCGGCTCGGGCACCGAGAAGGACGCCAGCTGGTTGATCGGCGTCAGCGCGCCGTAGTAGTCCGCCACGATCTTGTTGAACATCGCCGGGTGCGCACGACCGGTGCGAATCGCGGCGAAGTCCTCCTTGGCGACCACGACGGCCTTCTCCATCTTCTCCTCGGCCTCGAGGAGGGTCTCTTCGATCACCACTTGCTCCTGGTGTTATCCGTAAGCAGAGCCTCGCCCCTGCGCGCGTCTTCTCCTGCACGGTGTCCGACCGGCAGGCCGTTGTCCATCCCCGTGCCGTGCTCTTCACACGGTCCGGGGTTGCCGCCCCGCAGCCCGCCACGGCTGTCCTCGGCGGCCAGTCGGCGGTGGAGGCGGACCGTCAGGCCCGGCTCCCCTGGTCGCTGACGAGCGTGCCGATCTTCTCACCCTTCACCGCTCGGGCGATGTTGCCCTCCGCGAGCAGTTCGAAGACCAGGATCGGCAGCTTGTTGTCCATGCACAGGGTGATCGCGGTGGCGTCGGCGACCTTGAGGCCGCGGGAGAGCACCTCGCCGTACTCCAGCGCGTCGAACTTCACCGCGTCCGGGTTCTGCTTCGGGTCGGAGTCGTAGACCCCGTCCACGCCGTTCTTGCCCATGAGCAGCGCCTCGGCGTCGATCTCCAGGGCGCGCTGGGCGGCGGTGGTGTCGGTCGAGAAGTAGGGCATGCCCATGCCCGCGCCGAAGATCACCACGCGGCCCTTCTCCAGGTGCCGCACCGCGCGCAGCGGAATGTAGGGCTCGGCGACCTGGCCCATGGTGATGGCGGTCTGGACGCGGGACTGGATGCCCTCCTTCTCCAGGAAGTCCTGGAGGGCGAGGCAGTTCATGACCGTGCCCAGCATGCCCATGTAGTCGGAGCGGGCGCGGTCCATGCCGCGCTGCTGGAGCTCCGCGCCGCGGAAGAAGTTGCCACCGCCGATGACGATGGCGATCTCCGCGCCGTCCCGGACCACCGCGGCGATCTCCCGGGCGATGGCGTGGACCACGTCGGGGTCGACGCCCAGGCCCCCTCCGCCGGAGAACGCCTCACCGGACAGCTTCAGCAGGAACCGGCGGCGCTTGCCACCGTGGTCGCTCTTGTCGGCGGCCTGATTGGAGTCGGCGCCCTGATTCATGGAGATCTCCTCGTGCACATACGAAGAAGGCCATTGCCGGTTGGGTCGTCTTTCGAGCCCTCTGCGGCAATGGCCTCCTCGTCACATCTGCGGTCGTCCGGCGCGTGCGCGGCCGACTGCTTCCGACCCTAGCGGGTCGGGCCTCTTCCGCCGCCTCTGTACGGCGTACGGATCAGCGGCGTACCGCTCAGGCGCCGACGCGGATGCGCGCGAAGCGCTTCAGCGTGACACCGGCCTCGTCCAGGATCTTCTGGACGGTCTTCTTGTTGTCCTTGGCGAACGCCTGGTCGAGCAGGACGTTCTCCTTGAAGAAGCCGTTGACGCGACCCTCCACGATCTTCGGCAGGGCGCCCTCGGGCTTGCCCTCCTCGCGCGCGGTGGCCTCGGCGACGCGGCGCTCGTTCTCGACCGTCTCGGCCGGGATCTCCTCGCGGGAGAGGAACTTCGGCGCGAACGCGGCGATGTGCTGCGCGACGTCCTTGGCGACCTCGGCGGCCTCCTTGTCGAGCTCGACGAGGACGCCGACCTGCGGGGGCAGGTCCGGGCTGGTGCGGTGCATGTACGCGGCGACGTAGCCGTCGGTGAACTGCGCGAAGCGGTCCAGGACGATCTTCTCGCCGAGGGTGGCGTTGGCCTCGTCCACGAACGCCTGGACGGTCTTGCCGGCCTCGATCTCGGAGGCGAGCAGCGCCTCGAGGTCGGCCGGAGCTGTCTTGGCGACGTGGGCGGCGAGCGCGTCGGCGACGGCGACGAACTTGTCACCCTTGGCGACGAAGTCGGTCTCGCACTTCAGCTCGAGCAGCACACCGGAGGTGTTGTCGTCGGCGATGAGGGAGACGACGACGCCGTTCTCGGCGCTGCGGCCCTCGCGCTTGGCGACGCCCTTCTGGCCCTTGACGCGCAGGATCTCGACGGCCTTGTCGACGCTGCCCTCGGCCTCGGTGAGCGCCTTCTTGCAGTCCATCATGCCGGCGCCGGTGAGCTCACGGAGCTTCTTGACGTCAGCGGCGGTGAAGTTCGCCATGGTCTGGAATCTCTTCCCGGTCTCGAAAAGTCGATTGATCTACGGGTGGACGGGGGGGGCTGTGCGCCCCCGCCGTCGTCAGCCGTGACGCTGAGGTCAGGCCTGCTCGGCCTCGGCGGCCGGGGCCTCGGCGGCCTCCGCGGCCGGAGCCTCGGCAGCGGCCTCGGCCGGCTTCTCGGCCTCGGCGGCCGGCTCCTCGGCCTTCTTCTCGCCCTCGAGCAGGTCGCGCTCCCACTCGGCGAGCGGCTCGCCGGCGGCCTTGTCACCCTTGCCCTCGGCGACACCGGAGCGGGCGATGAGGCCCTCGGCGACCGCGTCGGCGATCACACGGGTGAGCAGCGTGACGGAGCGGATCGCGTCGTCGTTGCCCGGGATCTTGTAGTCGACCTCGTCGGGGTCGCAGTTGGTGTCGAGGATGGCGACGACCGGGATGTTGAGCTTGCGCGCCTCGCCGACGGCGATGTGCTCCTTCTTGGTGTCCACGATCCAGACGGCGCTGGGCACCTTCTGCATCTCGCGGATACCGCCGAGGGTCTTCTCCAGCTTCGCCTTCTCGCGGGAGAGGACCAGCAGCTCCTTCTTGGTGAGGCCGGAGGCGGCCACGTCCTCGAAGTCGATCTGCTCGAGCTCCTTCAGGCGCTGCAGGCGCTTGTAGACGGTCGAGAAGTTGGTGAGCATGCCGCCCAGCCAGCGCTGGTTGACGTAGGGCATGCCGACGCGGGTGGCCTGCTCGGCGATGGCCTCCTGCGCCTGCTTCTTCGTACCGACGAACATGATGGAGCCGCCGTGCGCGACGGTCTCCTTGACGAACTCGTAGGCGCGGTCGATGTACGACAGCGACTGGAGCAGGTCGATGATGTAGATGCCGTTGCGCTCGGTGAAGATGAAGCGCTTCATCTTCGGGTTCCAGCGGCGGGTCTGGTGCCCGAAGTGGACGCCGCTCTCCAGCAGCTCCCGCATCGTGACGACGGCCATGGCCGTACTCCTCTGTGGTACTCGGTTCCACGGCGGCCGGGCGGCCGCCGCTCCTGACGCCCCACGCGCCCGCCACGGACGGGACTGTGTGATCAGAGCCTGTCCGAGGACCGAATGGACGCGGCCACCGCGCTGCCCAGGATTCCCGTGCCGAGGGGGCAGGGGATGGGAGTGATGCACGGTGACGGGGCGTGCGAAGTCGACCCGGTGACCCGGATCGCCATCAGAAGTGTACGGGACCGCCGAAGGGCGAGGCGACACGCGGCGCGGGTGGTCACGGGGGCGCCTTCACCCGTGGGGGTGGCGCGGTTGTCCACAACCGGCGAGTAGTCCACCGATCCGGTTCATGATCCCCGCGCGGCGGCGCGGACCGGCACCGTCGTGCCATGCGCCGAGACGACCTCGCCCGCTTCACCGCGGGCCGCCGATGTCCTGTTGTGCTCCCGCTCCTCCTGGCCCTGCTCATGGGGGCCGCGGGAACGATCGGGGTGGGGGGAGCGG
>NZ_JBPQTV010000402.1:0-5191 GCF_051386515.1 Streptomyces sp. URMC 123
CCGCGCCGCGATGGGACCGGGAGAACCCGCTTCCGCGGAGGCGCCCGCCCCGCCTCCGTAGCTCAGGGGATAGAGCACCGCTCTCCTAAAGCGGGTGTCGCAGGTTCGAATCCTGCCGGGGGCACACTGAAGCAGCAGGTCAGAGGCCCTGTCGCCCACTGGGGCGACAGGGCCTCCGGCTTCCGGCACGGATTCAGCACACATGAGGTGTGCACCGAGGGTGGGAAGCTGTACCGCGATGCCTGCGAAGGACGAACGCTTCGTCTACGACGACCGCGAGGTCCCCGAGGAGAGCAGCCGTCTGGCGATGCGTGACGCTGCCCAGGCAATGGATGCCTTCATGCGGCCGTACCTGAACCGGGACCCGCGGGACAGCTGAGCGACACCTGCCGTCAGGTGCCGCCCCTGCCTGTCTGACGGGCAGCACTCGGCTGGCCCGGCACAGATCAGGCACACACCACGCTGCGGTGTCCTCCAGTTCCGCCACAACGGGCTTCCAAGTGATGGCGGCTGCGCAGGCGTAGCTCCCTGCACAGTTGCGGCCGGGCTCGGGCGCCTCCGCGGAAGCGGGTTCTCCCGGTCCCATCGCGGCGCGGCTGGGTCAGGTGGGACATCGGTCACTGACTACTCATCGCGCGGGAGCTCCGACTGTGCCCTTGATAGCCAGGCCCCAGCCGACCCCGATCCTCACATGTCTTGGGGCTCGCTGGTCGGATGCCGGCCGACGGTAGGGGGGTGAGTGAGGTCCGCGCGCTGTACGAGTGGCGGACAGTACGCTGAATCCAGCGGGATCGGGCCCGCAGCACAGCGTCCAGGAGGTGCTTCATGGCGACCGAAATGGTGGCCCCGGCGTGGATGCATGAGCAGATCACAGCGGAGGAGTACGAGTCCTGGTCCGAGGAGCAGTGCGCCGGCCTTGAGATCGTGGACGGGATGGTCGTTGTGAGCCCGCGTGCGTCCAAGCGGCACAACCGGCTGGCCCGGATTCTGGCGAACGCCCTGGATGCCACCGCGGGCCCGGACTGGAACGCCGACACGCACTTCGACGTCCGGCTTCAAGACGTCCCGCTCACCAATCGCCGCCCGGACGTCGTCGTGTACCGCGCAGACACGATCGACATCACCCCCACCCGCCCCGAGCACGTGCTATTGGTCGCGGAGGTTGTGTCGCCAGGCTCGGAGACCACCGACCGAATCGTGAAAGTCGACCAGTACGCCAAGGCAGGCATCGGCTTCTACTGGCGGATCGAGCAGGCCGCGACAGGCGTTCCTCTCGTGTACACCTACGTTCTCGACCCCGCGACGAAGACCTACCGAGACGGGGACGTGTTCACCGGCGTCCTCAAGGTAGCGGCTCCCTTCCGGGTGGAAATCGACCTCGGCCAGATCTGATCACGCGCTGCTCGGCAGCGAGCAACGCATGAGCGGTGCGTGAGCGGACGGCCCGATACAGGGCGGCATGAGCCGCATCAAGCAGCACGCCGAGCGCTTCCGACCAGGAGAAACAGCGCCGCGCGGCAGCGCCGGTCACCCCGGCAAGGATTCGATCCCACTCCGCCTTCGCCGGCTTCCGGCGTGCGCCGGGCCAGGCCACGCACCGCACGTGGCGAGATCGGGCCGGTTGGGCGTCAATGACCGGGAAAGTGGATCATGGGGTATTCGCTCGTCGTTCGAGCGGGTTGCCCGTATGGCCCCCACCGACCCGGAATCGGAGAGAGTCAGATGAAATCCCAGCGCACCGACCCGAAGCTGCTGCTCCTGCTGCTGCCGGGAATAGGCCTCCTGACCGTGACCTTCTGCCACTCCATCGGGCTTTCGGACTCCCTCACGCTGCTGCTCCAGGCACTTCTGGTCTGCGCTCAGCTCGCGCTGATCGCGATCGCGTCCTCGCGGCGTGATCGGGGTGACGAAACAGCCCCGAACCGGGCCGGGGAGCGGTGAGGCGAGCCGTGTCTCACGACGGCGGGCGGCGGAGGCGGCCGATCGGGATCAGCGTCGCCGCCGTGAGCGTGCCCAGGATCGCGAACGCGAGTTGGAAGTCGCCCGTCGCGTCGCGGAGGGCTCCCACGCCCAGGGGGCCCAGGGCCGCGCCGATGTAGCCGAGGGAGAGGGCCATGGCCCCGAAGCGGCCCGCCTCCACCGGGTCGCGGCTGAGGGTCACCGGGAGCGCCAACACCTGCGTGAACAGCCCCCCGTGGCCGATCCCCAGCGCCAGAATCCACAGCCACGTCGCCGTACCCGGCCAGAACGCCAGGCCCAGGAAGCCGGCGGCCGTCAGCACCGTGGTGCACGCGATGCCCACGCGCGGGTCGCGGCGCTCGCCCAGCACCACCGGCGTGATCAGCATCGCCGCGACCTGAATGAAGATCATGACCGTGAGCAGGGCACCCGCCCCCGCCTCGCTGCGGCCTCCGCTCTCGTTCAGCAGCGGTGCCACCCAGGTCAGTTCGCAGTAGTACAGAGCCGAGTTCGTGGCCAGCAACGCCGTGATGCGCCACGCCGTGGGGCTGCGCCAGGGCAGTCCACCGCGCCCCGCCGCCCCCTCCGCGCCCAGGGACAGCCCCGTGGTGTACATCCCGGTCATCAGGCCCGCGCGGCCCGGGAAGCGCGTCTTCACCACCGCCGGCAGCAGCGGTTGGGTGATCGCGACGCCCGCCCCCGCCACCGCCGCGCAGCTCAGTTGCAGCCAGCTCGACTGACCGCCCACCCGCGCCGCCGTGGCCAGGGCGATGATCGCGAGGCCCAGCAGCACCCCGCGGTGCAGGCCCAGCCGCCGTCCCACCCGCGCCGAGAGCGGGGCGCAGATCCCCAGGGCCAGAATCGGGATGGTCGTCATCAGCGACACTTCGGTCGCCGACATGTGCAGATCCGTACGAATCCGGTCGAGGAGCGGTGACACCGCGGCGATCGCCGGCCGCAGGTTGGCCGCGACGACGAACAGCGCCACCACGGAGACCACCAGCGCGCCCCGGCCGCCACCGACCGCGCCCTCCGCCCGGGCCGCCCCCGCTCCGTCGGGGCGCTGATCGCCGAGGTCTGGGACGGCGACCCGCCGGCCGACGCGGGCGGCGCCCTTCAGGCCCTGGTCGGCCGGCTGCGCAGGGCGCTGGGCCGCGCCGCCGTCGTCTCCACCGACGGCGGCTACGCCCTCGCCGCCGACCCCGACGACATCGATCTGCACCGCTTCGAGCGGCTCGCGGACGAGGGAGCCCGGGCCCTCACCGACGGCGACGCCGCCAAGGCCGCCGCCCTCCTGGACGACGCGCTCGCCCTCTGGCGCGGCCCTGCCCTGGCCGACCTGCCGGACCGTACGGCCGACGCGGCCCGTCTGGAGGCGCGCCACCGGGAGGCGCGCCGCGCCCGGCTCACGGCCGACCTCGCCCTCGGCCGGCCCGGCGACGCCCTCCCCGGGCTGGTGGAGCTCTGCCGCGCCCACCCCCTGGACGAGTCCTTCCAGGCGCTGCGGCTGCGGGCGCTGCGGGCCATGGGCCGCGGGGCCGACGCGCTCGCCGCGTACGAGTCCCTCCGCCGCGAGCTGCGCGAGAGCCTCGGTACGGAGCCGGGCCCCGAACTGCGGGCGCTGCAGGCGGAGTTGCTCGCCCTCGCGCCGGCAACGGCACCCGCACCCGTATCCGCCGCCCCGGCCCCCACCCCCGTACGGCCCGGCACCGCCCGTCCGGGCAATGTGCGGGCGCGGCTGACCAGCTTCGTCGGCCGCGAGGAGGAGCTGCGCACGCTGCACGCGGAGCTGGCCACCGGCCGTCTGGTGACGCTCACCGGCCCCGGCGGCGCGGGCAAGACCCGGCTCGCGGTGGAGGGCGCCGAGGCGATGGCCGACACCTGGCCGGACGGGGTGTGGCTGGTCGAGCTGGCCCCCGTACGGGACCCGGGCACCGTCCCGGAAGCCGTGCTCACCGCGCTCGGCGGGCGCGAGACCGTGATCAGGGGCAGCGCCGCCGAGGGGCTGCGGGCCGCGACCGACCCGCGGTCGGCCGATCCGCTCGCCGGGCTGGCCGAGCACTGCGGCGCCCGCCGCATGCTGCTCCTGCTGGACAACTGCGAGCACGTGATCGACGCCGCCGCCCGGGTGGCGGAACACGTGCTGACCCGCTGCCCCGAGGTGACCGTGCTGGCCACCAGCAGGGAGCCGCTGGGCGTGCCCGGTGAACGGGTCCGGCCCGTCGGGCCGCTGCCCGGCCCGGTGGCGCTGAGGTTGCTCGGCGACCGGGGCGCGGCGGCCCGGCCGGGCTTCCGGGTCGAGGACGACCCGGCGGCGGCCGTGGAGATCTGCCGCCGCCTCGACGGGCTGCCGCTCGCCATCGAACTGGCCGCGGCCCGGCTGCGGCTGCTCACCCCGCGGACGCTCGCCGACCGCCTCGACGACCGTTTCCGCCTGCTGACCAGCGGCAGCCGGACGGCCATCGCCCGCCAGCAGACACTGCGCGCGGTGGTCGACTGGTCCTGGGAGCTGCTCGCGCCGCCGGAGCGGGCGGTGCTGCGCCGGCTCGCCGTGTTCGCGGGTGGCTGTGACCTCCGCGCCGCCGAAGCGGTCTGCGCCGACCCCGATCCCCGGCCCGACGCCGTAACCGGTCCCCGGCCCGACGCCGTGACCGGTCCAGGGCCGGGCGCCGTGGCCGACACCGTCGAGGGCCGCGTCGCCCCCCGGGACGTCGCCGCGCTGCTCGGCTCCCTCGTCGACAAATCGCTGGTGGTCGCCGCCCCCGGCCCGGACGGCGAGATGCGCTACCGCCTGCTGGAGACCGTGCAGGAGTACGCCGCCGAGCGCCTGGACGAGGCGGCCGGGCCCGGCGAACGAGCCGACGAACGAGCCGACGAGCGAACCGGTGAACGGCCCGGCGAGCGGACCGGGGAGCGGGCCGTCGTCGAGCGGCGGCACCTGCGCCACTTCCGCGAGCTCGCCCGCACCGCCGACCCCCTGCTGCGCGGCCCGGACCAGCGCCTCTGGCTGGACCTCCTGGAGCGCGAGCACGACAACATCCGCACCGCGCTGCGCCGGGCCCTGGACAGCCGTGACGAGCACGAGGCCCTCTGCCTGGTGCTGTCGATGGCGTGGTTCTGGTCGCTGCGCAACCACCGGAGCGACATCCGCGCCTGGGCCGGTGCCGCGGCCGCGCTCCAGGAGGTCCAGCCAGAGGCGCTGGTCCGGGCCGCGCAGCAGGGGGTCGGCGGT
>NZ_JBPQTV010000403.1:0-5131 GCF_051386515.1 Streptomyces sp. URMC 123
CCCCGCGACGCCTCCGCCGCCCGCCCGCCCGCGCCCGTACGCCCGCCTCCTGGCCCGGCTCGGCCACCGCCGCGCCCGCGTGAGCTGCACGGTCGTGCTCACCGTGACGGCCGCCCTGGTCGGCGGCTATCTGCTCGGGGTCCGCCCCTATCTGCAGGACGACGACGCGGGCCCCGCCGCCCGGCCGCCGTCCGCCGACACCTCGGCCACGCCCCGGCCCGGGGGCGTCCCGCGCGAGTTCCTCGGCTCCTGGGAAGGCGCGATCAACGCCAGCGGGCTGCCCGCCGGCACCATGAAGGTGACGCTCACCCAGGGCGGCGTCGGCGCCCGGATCGGCACCGCCGAGCAGACCGACATCCTCGGCGCCTTCATCTGCGAGGACCTGCTGACCCTCACCGAGGCGTCCGCCACCGAGCTCGTGGTGGACACCCGGCGCGGGCCGCGCAGCAAGTCGATGTGCACCGAGGGCTCCACGGGCCTGCGCCTCACCCTGGAGAACGGCAAGCTCCGCTACGCCTCGGGGGACGAGCGCGCCGGCCGCCCCACGGGAACGCTCTCCCCGCTCCGCTGACGGCGGGGTACGGGCCCGACCCCCGCGCGGCCCGCTGCCGGCCGGGCCCACCGTCGTACGGGCGCCGGCGGGCCCACCGTCGTACGCCGTCGTCCCGCCCGCGCCGCCCCGCCCCCGATGTCCCGGCCGCCAGCGGACGCGTCCGACCCCTGGCGTAGGCTGGATCGGTCCGTAATGCCCCCGTCGGAAGGACCCGGCCCGGTGAGCGAGAGCGCCGACCGCACGGCTACCGATATCGCAGCCGTCCTCGACCGCGCCGCAGCGGGCGGCCGTATCACCCCGGAGGAGGCGCTCGACCTGTACCGGTGGGCGCCGCTGCACGCGCTCGGCGCCGCCGCCGACACGGTGCGCCGCCGCCGGTACGCGGGCACCGAGCACATCGCGACGTACATCATCGAGCGGAACATCAACTACACGAACGTCTGTGTGACGGCGTGCAAGTTCTGCGCGTTCTACGCCGCGCCCAAGGACACCGAGAAGGGCTGGACCCGCGGCCTGGACGACATCCTGCGCCGCTGCGCGGAGACCGTCGAACTCGGCGGCACCCAGATCATGTTCCAGGGCGGCCACCACCCGGACTACGGCGTCGAGTACTACGAGGAGCACTTCTCGGCCATCAAGAAGGCGTTCCCGCAGCTCGTGATCCACTCCCTCGGCGCGTCCGAGGTCGAGCACATGGCCCGCATCTCCGGGGTCTCGGTGGAGGAGGCCATCACCCGCATCCACGCGGCGGGCCTCGACTCCTTCGCCGGCGCCGGCGCGGAACTGCTGCCCGCCCGGCCCCGCAAGGCCATCGCGCCGCTCAAGGAGTCCGGCGAGCGCTGGCTGGAGATCATGGAGACCGCGCACCGGCTGGGCGTGGAGTCCACCTCCACGATGCTCATGGGCACCGGTGAGACGAACGCCGAGCGGATCGAGCACCTGCGGATGATCCGTGACGTCCAGGACCGCACGGGCGGCTTCCGGGCGTTCATCCCCTACACCTACCAGCCGGAGAACAACCGGCTGAAGGGCCGCACCCAGGCCACGATCTTCGAGTACCTGCGGATGATCGCGGTCGCGCGGCTCTTCCTCGACAACGTCGCCCACATCCAGGGCTCCTGGCTGACCGTCGGCAAGGAGGCCGGGCAGCTGTCGCTGCACTACGGCGCGGACGACCTCGGCTCCGTCATGCTGGAGGAGAACGTCGTCTCCTCGGCGGGCGCGAAGCACCGCTCGAACCGGATGGAGCTGATCGGGCTGATCCGGGCCGCGGGACGGGTGCCGGCGCAGCGGGCGACGACGTACGAGCACCTGGTCGTGCACGACGACCCGGCGAACGACCCGGTCGACGACCACGTGGTGTCGCACCTGTCGTCCACGGCGATCCCGGGCGGCACGGCCCACCCCGAGCTGAAGCTCATCGAGGCGAACTGACCGTCGTAGGACCGATCCCGTAGAACCGACCCCGTAGGACAGGCCCGGTAAGCGCGTGCTCACGATCCATACCGCCGCCCGGCTGCGCCGCACTCTCGCGGACCCCGCCCCCCTCTCCCGGGGGGCGGTCGCCGTCGAGGGCGACCGCGTCGCCGCCATCGGTCCCCTGGACGAGCTCCGGGCCCGCTTCCCCGCCGCCCGGCTGCGCGAGTGGCCCGGCACCCTCGGGCCCGCCCTGCTCCACGACGGGCCGCTGCCGCCCGCCGAGACGCCGCGCGAGCGGGTGCACGCCGTGCTCAAGCGGGGCGCCGCGGCCGTCCTCGCGGAGCATGTCGCCGAGCCCGCGCTGCGGGCCGCCGCCGAGCGGGCCGGGCTCGCGCTCCCGGTGCGCCCCGCCCCCGTCGCCCTGGTGGAGTCCGGCCGCGCGGACCTCGCCGCGTTCGACGAGGACGGCCACTGCGTGGCGACCGTGCTCGCCGGCCGCCTGGTCCACCGCCGCCGCTGACGGCGGGGCCCCGCGCCCGGTCGGCTTCGGGCTCAGCGGGCCCCGGGCCGCACGCGAACCTCAGCCGATCCCCGGCAGATGCGAGATCAGCAGATCGATCAGCTTGATCCCGACGAAGGGCAGCACCAGCCCGCCGAGCCCGTACACCCGCAGATTCCGCCGCAGCAGGTCGTGCGCCGACGCCGGCGCGTACCGCACGCCCCGCAGCGCCAGCGGGATCAGCGCGATGATGATCAGCGCGTTGAAGATGATGGCCGAGGCGATCGCCGAGGTCGGGCTGTGCAGGCCCATGATGTTGAGCGCGTCCAGCCCGGGATAGGCGGCCGTGAACATCGCCGGGATGATCGCGAAGTACTTCGCGACGTCATTGGTGATCGAGAACGTGGTGAGCGCGCCCCGCGTGATCAGCAGCTGCTTGCCGATCTCGACGATCTCGATCAGCTTGGTGGGGTCGGAGTCCAGGTCCACCATGTTCCCGGCCTCCTTGGCGGCCGAGGTGCCGGTGTTCATGGCCACGCCCACGTCCGCCTGGGCCAGCGCCGGCGCGTCGTTCGTGCCGTCGCCCGTCATGGCGACCAGCCGGCCGCCCTCCTGCTCCCGTTTGATCAGGTTCATCTTGTCCTCGGGGGTGGCCTCCGCGAGGAAGTCGTCGACCCCGGCCTCCGCCGCGATCGCCCGTGCGGTCAGCGGATTGTCCCCCGTGATCATGACCGTGCGGATGCCCATGCGGCGCAGCTCCGCGAACCGCTCCCGGATGCCCTCCTTGACCACGTCCTTGAGGTGGATCACCCCGAGCACCCGGGGGCCGTTCCAGTCGTGCACCGCGACCAGCAGCGGCGTACCGCCCGAGGCCGAGATCGAGTCGGCGAACCAGCCCGCCTCGGCCGGGACCGTGCCGCCGCGCCCGGTGACCCAGCCGATCACCGCGGCGGCCGCGCCCTTGCGGATCTGGCAGCCGGCGCCGTTGCTCCAGCGCAGATCGACCCCGCTCATCCGGCTCTGCGCGGTGAACGGCACGAAGCGGGCATGGCTCAGCTCGCCCTCGGCCGGCTCCCGCAGCCCGAACCGCTCCTTGGCGAGCACCACCACCGACCGCCCCTCCGGCGTCTCGTCGGCCAGCGAGGAGAGCTGCGCGGCGTCGGCCAGCGCGTGCTCGGCCACCCCCGGGAGCGGTACGAAGCCGGCGGCCCGCCGGTTGCCGAGGGTGATGGTGCCGGTCTTGTCCAGCAGCAGGGTGTTCACGTCGCCCGCCGCCTCCACCGCGCGGCCGGACATCGCCAGCACATTGCGCTGCACCAGGCGGTCCATGCCCGCGATGCCGATCGCCGACAGCAGCGCCCCGATGGTCGTCGGGATCAGCGCCACCAGCAGGGCGACCAGCACGGTGATGGACTGCGAGGCGTGCGCGTGGCCGGCCATCGGCTGGAGGGAGACCACGGACAGCACGAAGATCACGGTGAGCGCGGCGAGCAGGATGTTGAGCGCGATCTCGTTCGGCGTCTTCTGCCGGGTGGCGCCCTCCACCAGCGCGATCATCCGGTCCATGAAGCTCTGGCCGGGGCGCGAGGTGACCCGTACGACGATCCGGTCCGACAGCACGGTCGTGCCGCCCGTGACCCCGGAGCGGTCGCCCCCGGACTCGCGGATCACGGGCGCCGACTCGCCGGTGACGGCCGACTCGTCGACCGCGGCGACGCCGTCCACCACATCGCCGTCGGCGGGGATCTGCTCCCCGGCCGCCACCAGGACGAAGTCGAACTGCCGCAGCTCCGTCGCCGGGACCCGCTCCGTCTCGGCGCGGTCCAGGTCCGTCCCGACCCGCCAGTGCGCCAGCCGCACCGCCACCGTGTCCGTACGCGCCCGGCGCAGCGACTCGGCCTGCGCCTTGCCCCGGCCCTCGGCGACGGCCTCCGCCAGATTCGCGAAGATCACCGTCAGCCACAGCCACACGCTGATCAGCCAGGTGAAGACGCCGGGGTTGAGCAGCGCGGAGAGCGTGGTGAGCGCCGAGCCGACCTCCACCACGAACAGCACGGGGTTGCGGACCATCACCCGCGGGTGCAGCTTCCGCAGCGCCTCGGGCAGCGCGCGTACGAGCTGTACGGGGTCGAGCAGACCGCCGGAGCGCCGGCGGTGCCGGTGGTCGGGGGTGGGGCGGGGGCGCCGCGGCAGCCCGCCGCGCTCGCGCGCGGGGGCCCCGGTGGCGCGGGCCTCGTCCTGGGCGCGGGCCTCTTCCTGTTCCTGGGCGGGGGACGGCAGCATCTGTGGGCGGACACCTTTGCGCTGGGGCCGCGAGGCCGGATTTCAGCTCGTGGGGTTCTGAGGCCCGCCGGTGGGTCGGCGGCCGCTCCCGACGGCGGCGGGCCGTTGGAATCCAGAGCCTGGAATCTAGAGCCGGGGGAGGAGCGGGAAAAGCCAGGTCGGGGGCTATTTGCGGCATCCTGACGCGGGGCCGGGGCGCGCTGTCAGAGCGCCGTCAAGAACCCGCCGAGGGCCGTCAGGGCGCCGTCAAGAGGCGGCGGCGGGCCGGTGGATGTGCCTCAGGCTTGATCCCCGGGGGGCACGGACGTCGGGTCCGTGGTGCGAGGCAGGGGGGCGCGTGCGCCGCCGCGTCGCGGGCCGGGGCGAGGGGCCCGGCC
>NZ_JBPQTV010000404.1:0-5091 GCF_051386515.1 Streptomyces sp. URMC 123
GCTCTCTCCCCCTCGGGTCCCCCCCGGACCCCCCGGTCCTCCGGGCGAGGGCCGCTCAGGCGACCAGCTCGCCGAAGCTCTCCTCCTGGTCGCGGCCGAAGCTGAGCGCCTCGTCCTCGCGCAGCCGGCGCAGCGAGCGCCAGATGCTGCTCTTGACCGTGCCGACGCTGATGTTCAGGATGTCGGCGATCTCCGGGTCGGTGCGGCCCTCGTAGTAGCGCAGCACCAGCATCGTGCGCTGGAGCTCCGGCAGCCGGGCCAGCGCCTGCCACAGGACGGCGCGCAGCTCGGTGCCGCGCATCGCGTCGCTCTCGCCGACCGTCTCCGGAAGTTCCTCGGTGGGGTACTCGTTGAGCTTGCGCCGGCGCCAGGCGCTGATGTGCAGATTGGTCATCGTCCGGCGCAGATAGCCGCCGACCGCGGCCTTGTCGCTGATCCGGTCCCAGGCGCGGTACGTGGAGAACAGCGCGCTCTGCAACAGGTCCTCGGCCTCGTGACGATCACCGGTGAGGTGGTAGGCGGTGGCGTACAGGGAAGCGCGCCGCTCCTGGACGTAGGCGGTGAACTCCGCCTCCGTCAGGCCGCTGCGCGTGCCCCCGTTCTCCCTGTACGCCGCTGCCGCACCGCCCGCCTCGGGGCGCCGTACGCCGTCGCGGTGTCCCCCGTTGTCCACCGTGACCGCGTCGATCGCCACCATGTACGGCGGCCGCACCCGTCCGGTGCCGCGAACGCACCCCCGCCCGTTCACGGCACCGGACTTCTCGGTGCTCCGTACGGCGTTGTGCAGGCGCGTGCGAATGACCGCGCTCGTGGTGCCGGTGTGCAGTGCGGTCATCTCGCGCCCCCCGTCGGAGCCAGTTCGGTTGCTTGCCTTCCGGGACTGGCTTCTTCCCGGTGCCCACAAGACTGCAGGGCCAGTTTCATCGCGCTGTCGCCCGTTCGTCACAGCCGTGTCACAGGCCGCCGGAGGGGGCGTACGGGTCCGTCACGAGCGCTGTGCCGGTCGAAGTCCCGACGCCGCATGGGCCAGAATGACCAGCGTGCCATTCCTGTTGCTGATCGAGGACGACGACGCCATCCGGACGGCCCTCGAGCTCTCCCTGACCCGCCAGGGCCACCGCGTGGCCGCCGCGGCCTCGGGCGAGGAGGGCCTGAAGCTCCTGCGGGAGCAGCGGCCCGATCTGATCGTGCTGGACGTGATGCTGCCCGGCATCGACGGCTTCGAGGTGTGCCGGCGCATCAGGCGGACCGACCAGCTGCCGATCATCCTGCTGACCGCGCGCAACGACGACATCGATGTCGTGGTCGGGCTGGAGTCGGGCGCCGACGACTATGTCGTCAAACCGGTGCAGCCGCGGGTGCTGGACGCCCGCATCCGGGCGGTGCTGCGCCGCGGCGAGCGGGAGTCCAACGACGCGGCGACCTTCGGCAGCCTGGTCATCGACCGCTCGGCGATGACGGTCACCAAGAACGGCAAGGATCTGCAACTGACCCCGACCGAGCTGCGGCTGCTGCTGGAGCTCAGCCGCCGGCCGGGCCAGGCGCTCTCCCGGCAGCAGTTGCTGCGGCTGGTGTGGGAGCACGACTACCTCGGGGACTCCCGGCTGGTGGACGCGTGTGTGCAGCGGCTGCGGGCCAAGGTCGAGGACGTCCCCTCCTCCCCGACGCTGATCCGCACCGTCCGCGGGGTCGGCTATCGGCTGGACAGCCCCTCGTGACCGGGGCCGGCGGTGCCCCCACCGCCGCGGGCCGGCGCATGGACGGCCGGCCGCGGCGCCCGGGAACCGCCCGGGCGATATCCCTCGGAGAGACGACACGGTGACAGAGGAAACCTCCCCGCTCGGCGGACTGCGCGGCCGGGCGGCCGGATTGCTGCGCTGGACCAGCCTGCGGCTGCGGCTGGTGATCGTCTTCGCGCTGGTGGCGCTGACCGCCGCCGTCTCCGCCTCGGGCATCGCCTACTGGCTCAACCGGGACGCGGTGCTCACCCGCACCCAGAACGCCGCGCTGGACGACTTCCGCAAGCAGCTCAAGGACCACGCCGGCGAGCTGCCGCTGCGGCCCTCGTGCGACCAGCTGAAGGAGGCCGCCAACCGGATGGCGAGCACCACCCAGAACTACGAGGTGGTGCTCATCGACCGCAAGAGCGACGGCGAGTACTGCGCGGCCGCCTCCGAGGCCGGCGTGTTCACCCTCGACAAGGTGCCGCCGGAGCTGCGTACGGCGGTCAACAAGGTGCGCCCGGCGAACGAGGGCGACGGGGTGCCGTACCACCTGTACTGGCAGCGGATCACCCTCGGCGGCGACCCGTACCTGGTGGGCGGCGCCAAGGTCATCGGTGACGGTCCGACCGGCTATCTGCTCAAGTCGCTCGCCTCCGAGCGGGCGGACCTCAACTCCCTGGGCTGGTCGCTGGGCATCGCCACCGCGCTGGCCCTGATCGGTTCCGCGCTGCTGGCCCAGGCGGCGGCCACCACGGTGCTGCGGCCGGTGCAGCGGCTGGGCGAGGCGGCGCGCCGGCTGGGCGAGGGCAAGCTGGACACCCGGCTGCGGGTGTCGGGCACGGACGAACTGGCGGATCTGTCGCGCACGTTCAACAGGACGGCGGAGTCGCTGGAGCGGCGGGTGGAGGAGCTGAGCGCGCGGGAGGCCGCGAGCCGCCGGTTCGTGGCGGACATGTCGCACGAGCTGCGGACCCCGCTGACCGCGATCACCGCGGTGACCGAGGTGCTGGAGGACGAGGCCGACGGGCTCGACCCGATGATCGCGCCCGCCGTGCGGCTGGTGGTGACGGAGACCCGGCGGCTGAACGACCTGGTGGAGAACCTCATGGAGGTCACCCGGTTCGACGCGGGGACGGCCCGGCTGGTGCTGGACGACGTCGACGTGGCGGACATGGTGACGGCCTGCATCGACGCGCGGGCCTGGCTGGACGCCGTGGAACTGGACGCCGAGCGGGGCATCGTGGCCCGGCTCGACCCGCGGCGGCTGGACGTGATCCTGGCGAACCTCATCGGCAACGCGCTCAAGCACGGCGGCTCGCCGGTGCGGGTCGCGGTCCGGGAGGACGGGGAACAGCTGGTGGTGGAGGTGCGCGACCACGGCCCCGGCATCCCGGAGGACGTGCTGCCCCATGTGTTCGACCGCTTCTACAAGGCCAGCGCCTCCCGCCCGCGCTCCGAGGGCAGCGGCCTCGGCCTGTCCATCGCGATGGAGAACGCGCACATCCACGGCGGGGACATCACCGCCGCCAACTCCCCGGAGGGCGGGGCGGTGTTCACGCTCCGGCTCCCCATGGACGCCTCGCGGCTCGCGCCGGACGAGCCGCAGATACGGAACGAGCCCTGATGCACCGCCCCACCCCCCGGACGTCCCCGCGATCCTCGGCCGCCCCGCGCTCCTCGACCCCCGCGCCACGCCGGGCGGGCGCCGCCGCGCTGGTCACCGCCGCCACCCTGCTGTTCGCGGGGCTGGCCGCCGCGGGCTGCGGCATCCGCGGCACCTCCGTCCCGGTGGACGCCGGCCCGGCGCCCTCCCGCAAGTCCTGTGACGCGCAGGACCGCGCGGCCCCCGACGGCGCCAACAGCGTGCCCGTGAAGATCTTCCTGGTGTGCAACCGCCAACTGGAGGAGGTCGGCCGCCGGGTGCCGCTGCCGGACGACCGCACCGCCTCCGACCGGCGGCGGGTGGCCCGCGCGCTGCTGGCGGAGCTGCGCCAGGAGCTCACCGGCGCGGAGGACGAGGCGGGGCTCTCCACGGAGGTGCCGGCGCAGCTGGAGCTGACCGACTCCCGCTCCGGCGACCCGGAGGAGGCGCTGCGCCTCAACCGGCTGCCCGACGAGCTGCCGGCCTTCGCCCTCGCCCAGGTCGTCTGCACCTACGCCACCTCGCCGGCGGTCGGCCGGGACCGGGCCGTGGTGCTCGGCGGGCCCGGGGACGCCCCGCTGCTCCGCTTCACCTGCACCGAGGAGATGCGGTCCCGGCCGGACACGGCCACGGTCACCGGCACCCCGCTGGGCTGAGCGGCCCCCACGCCTCCCCCGGACACCGGCGTCGCCGACGTCGGGAGAGGCCGCGCGAACCCGTACCGGTGATGCGCGGGTCACAGGCGGAACCGCGTGCCCCGGCCGCCGCGTCCTGACTGGCGTGCAGCGTCATGGCCCCGGCGACACCGTCGCCTTCCGCATCCGCGCGACGGGACTCTTGCTCCTCGTCGGTCATCTGCTGCTCGTGGGGTGGCTGACGCTGCGCCCACTGGACGTCCCCTGGGTCACTCCCGCCAATCTCCACCCGCTGGCCACCATCCGTACGGAGCTGGAGGCGGGCACCTGGGAGTCGATGCGCGAGCTCGGCGGGGGGTTGCTGCTGCTGGCGCCGCTGGGGGTGCTGCTGCCGCTGATCGGCGGCCGGCCCGCCGCCTCGGGGCTGGGCTCCCTGGCCCGTACGGTCTTCGCCGGGGCGATGGTGGCGCTGCTGATCGAGCTGCTCCAGACCGATGTGCCCGGGCGCACCCTGGACGTGGACTCGCTGCTGCTGAACACCGTCGGCGTGGGGCTGGCGCACCTGGCGGTGGTGCCCGCGGTGCGGGCCAGGCTCCGCCGCAGGGAGCAGGCCGGGGCGCGCGCACCCCTCCCCCGGGAGGACGGCCCCCAGGCGGCGACCCCGACGATCCCCAGGGTCCGCATCGCCCCGTAGAGGGACGCTCCGTCCGATTCGCGACATCACACTGGAGTCATCGGGACGTGCCCGACGACTCGACGGTTCGTGAAGGAGACCTGACGATGACCGCTCTTGCCCGCCCCCGCGAAGGACGCGTGATCGGCGGCGTGTGCGCCGCCCTGGCCCGGCGCTTCGGCACCTCGGCCACCACCATGCGGGTGATCTTCCTGGTGTCCTGCCTGCTGCCGGGCCCGCAGTTCCTGCTCTACCTGGCGCTGTGGCTGCTGCTGCCGGCCGAGAAGAAGCAGAGCGCCACCGCCTGGTGAGCCCGCTGGTCCGGGCGGGCGCTCCGGCGGGGCGCTCTCGTCATGGCGCGCCTGTCATGGCGCTCTTGTCATGGCGACGGCCGGGCGCGCGGGCGCGCTCCGGCCG